>JACDCH010000370.1 GCA_013694495.1 Acidimicrobiia bacterium
ATCCCCGGCGGCGCCCCGGCGGCGGCGACGCCGGACGGAGCGCCGGCGGCGACGATCCCCGGCGGCGCCCCTGTTGGATCCGACGCTGCTGCAGGGACCTGCGCGGAGGACACCTCACCGATCCGCATCGGTGCGGTCAGCACCCTGAGCGGACTGGTCGGGGCCAACGGCGCCGGGCAGCAGGCCGGCCTCCAAGCCTGGTTGCAGGACGTCAACGCCAGAGGCGGAATCCTGTGCCGCCCCGTTGAGTTGACGGTCGTCGACGACGGCGGCGATCCGGCCCGCCACGCCGCCTTGAAGCGCCAGTTGATCCAGGACGGCGGGATCACCGCGGTCGTTGGGGAGTACTCCCCGCTCACGGCCCAGGCCGGCGCGCAGGTGAGCCAGGAGTTCGGCATCCCGCAGATCGGAGGGCTGTCCGCGAGCCCTGCCGACTTCACCTCGGCCCTCTCGTTCCCATTTCAAGGATCCGCTTACCCGGAGAGCACGGCGTTGGGGCGCTACCGGACCATCGGCTCGGGATCCAGGGTAGCCATCTTCTACGTCTCGGAGGTCGACTTCGGGGTCATCGCGGCCGACACGTTCCAGCAGTCGTGGGAGGCGAACGGCGGCGAGACGGTGGTGCGGGCCTCGATCAGTCTCGCCCAACCCGATTTCACCGCGGAGGTGGCGAGAGCCCAGAGCGCCGGCGCCGACACTGTCTACCTGGCGTCGGAGATCAGCGGTTGCAACCGGTTCTTCGACGCTGCCCGCCGCCAGGGCTACCGGCCGACCTTGCTCGCCAACTCGTCGTGCTTCCACGTCAACTTGCGCAGTTCCGCGGACGTCGCCTCCGACCGCTTCGTCACCGTCACCACCTTCGAGGCACCCATCAGCCCGATCCCAGCTGTGGCGGCTATGCGCGACGCAGTTGCCCTTTACCAGCCGCAGCTGGAGGATCCGGCCAACGACGGCACGGTGATGCGCGGCTGGGCGTCCGGCCGACTTTTCGAGTTGGCGGTTGCCCAGGCCGGGGGCCGTGCTGATCCACAGTCGTTGGTCGACGCCATGCACGCCTTGCAGGACGTGACCCTCGACGGCCTCATCCCGCCCCTGTCGTGGCCGGAGGGTCCCCACCCGGAGCGCCTGTGCGCCAAGCTCCTCCTCTTCGACGGCACGGATTACAACCCGATCACGCCGGACTTCCTGTGCTGAGGTGCCGGCTCTTGGCGCTCGGGGTGGTGGCGCTGGGAGTTCTCACCGTCGCGCACCCACCAGCAGTCAGGGCTCAGGCAGCAGCTCCGCAATTCGCGTCCTTCTCTCTGCTTGCTCGCGGCACCGGCCTCGACAGCCTCTACGAGGTACCCGGCCTCCTGCCGGTCGATCGCTTCGTCGAATCATCGGCGCTGTTCAGCGAGGTGGCGCTCGAGCGGACACGAGCCACCGGACTGGCGGCGGCTCCGAACCCGGGCAGCACCGCCCTCTCGGCGCCGGGTCTCATCGACGGGTTCTCCGGCACCACCGACGTTCCTGACTATCCCCTGGCCGTCCGAGCCGAGCACCCCGTCACCCCCGAAGCCAGAGTGAGCGCCGCGACCTTGACCATCTCGGCCAGAGCCCAAGGCGACAGCGTCAGCGCCGAGGCCCGCCAGGCCGGCGCGTCAGGCGGCGACGTCGAGGGGACAGCCGCCGCCGACGTGCGTGCCGATGACAGCCTCGGAGCTCGAGCCACGGCGAGCGCTTCGAACCTCGGCGTCGCTGGTGGAGTTGTTGCCGTCGGTTCGGTGCGATCGGTGCTCGAGGTCGCCATCCGACCCGACGGGATCGAGGTCGTCGAGAGCCGCACCGTCATCAGCGAGCTGGTAGTAGGTGGCGTCCCGGTCGGGCTGGGCGAAGACGGGGTGATCGTTGCTAACGAGGTGCTCGATCTCGGTGTGCTCGGTGGTGTCCCCGGTCCGGCGTTGCCTTCCGGCCTCACCATCCGGACCGCCGGTCCGACCGAGGAGCGGACGGAGCGGGGCGCCGTGTTCACCAGCGGATCGCTGATTGTCGAGATGCCCGGGCAGGTCATGGGCCGCCACGCCAAGCTCCGACTCGTCCTGGGCGAGGCCTCTATCGCCGTCGGGTCCGTGCCGTCGCCGATCAGACCGGCGGCCCCTCGGCCGAACCCGAACATCATCGCGGTGCCGGTCGCCGCCTCGATCTTCACACCTATCGCCGACGCGCCGAGCGCAGCCGGCGCGGCGTTGGGGGCGGCAACTCAGGTTGGCGCGGCGTCGGCGCCGACATCGACATC
This sequence comes from Acidimicrobiia bacterium, assembly GCA_013694495.1. Classification (GTDB taxonomy): domain Bacteria; phylum Actinomycetota; class Acidimicrobiia; order Acidimicrobiales; family JACDCH01; genus JACDCH01. The sequence continues at coordinate 2,276 of JACDCH010000370.1, forward strand.
CGGCGCATCCGTCACGAACCCGCCCACCGCCGGAATCCCGGTTTCCTCTGCCTTGCCCGTGCTCGACTTCCGTCCGGTGTACCCGTGGTTGGCCGCGCTCGGCGCCGGGGCCATCTGGCTACGTCGATGGCTCGCCAGAGCAGTGCGCGAAACCCGTGGCTCCGACCTTCGACCCCTCTGGAGATGGTGATGGATGACCGGGCCACAAGTGAGGGCGAGACGATGCCGCGGCGGCGGGCCCTCCTCGAGTTGACGCCCGAAGCGGCCGAGCGCTTCCGTGACCCGCGGGTGGTGATCGGCTTCGTCCTCATCGCCGCTGGCGCGGTCGCTCTGATCGCCGGCTACTTCGGGGTGAGCGCGACCCTCGACCCCGGCAAGCAGCTGCCCTTTATCATCAGTGGGGGCATCGGCGGGGTGTTCCTCCTCGGGGCCGGTGCCGCCGTCCTGTTCTCCAGCGAGCTGGCAGCGCTGCGGACCCAGAATCGCGAACTGCGCGAACTCGTGATCCACCTCAAGGAGGACATCGGCGGCCTCCGCGACGGTCTCCTGAGTGATGTCGCGCTCGAGCACCTCCCGGCGGACGAACTCGGTGGCGCAGAGAACGGAGCGGACACGACGCAGGGCCGCCGGAAGCGGCCAGCCGGCTGATGTCGGCCTACGTCCCCTTCCTCGTCGCTGGGTTGGTCACCGGTTCCGTCTACGCGATCGCCGCCACCGGACTGGTGCTCACCTATCGCACGACCGGGCTGTTCAACTTCGCCCACGGCGGGGTGTCGATGGTTGTCGGCTTCGCCTTCCACCAACTGCGGAGCGAGTGGTCGGTGGCCACCCCGATCGCCTTCGTTCTCAGCCTGTTCGTCGTTGGGCCCCTCGTTGGGGTGGTTATCGACCGGTTGCTCTTCCGCAACCTCCAAGGCTCATCGCAGGCCGCGCGAATCGTCGTGACTATCGGCCTGCTCGTCTTCCTGTCGGGCGGGGCGGCGGTGGTGTTCGGGTCCGAACCGCGGCAGGTCGAGCCGTTCCTCTCCCAGGCCACCATCGATCTGGGCACGGTGAACCTCGGCTACGACCAGCTCACGATCATCGCCATCGGTCTCGTGGTCCTCGTGGGGCTCCTGGTCTTTTTCCGGTCGAGCCGCTTGGGCCTCGCGATGCGGGCCGTGGTCGACAACCGGACGTTGGTCCGTCTGGGCGGCTTCTCGGCTGGTCGCATCTCGTCGATCACCTGGGCGTTGGGAACCACCCTGGCCGGCCTGGCAGGCATCCTGTTCGTGCCCCTCGTCGGACTCGACACCGTGACCCTCGTGCTCCTCGTGGTGAAGGCTTATGCCGCGGCCGTGTTCGGCCGGCTCACCGATCTCCGGATCGCCTACCTCGCCGCAATCCTGTTGGGGTTGATCGAATCGCTGTCGCTGAAGGTGTTCGCCGGGTATCCGACCCTGGTGAACGGGATCCGGCCCTCGATCCCGTTCCTGTGCCTGTTCGGTTACCTGGCGTTCGTGAAGCGAGGCCGACTCCGCGAGCTGGGCGTGGCCGCCCCGTGGGAGGGGTCGGTGCGGTCGAGGCCCTTCAGCCGGCGGGTCCAGGCCGGGTGGGTGGGAGTGGGAGTGCTGGCCGTGTTCGCGCTCTCCCCCACCCGGCTCTTCGTGTTCGGTTTCGCTCTGGCGTTGGCCTGCATCTTTGTGAGCCTCGGTCTGCTGATTGGGATGTCCGGCCAGATCAACCTTGCTCACACCGCGCTCGTCGGTACGGGCGCGTTCGTCTACATCCACGCCACAGTCGACTGGGGGGTGCCGTTCCTCTTCGGGCTGCTCATAGCCGCCGCCGCGGTGATCCCACTGGGCCTGCTGATCGCGGTGCCGGCGCTGCGCCTACCGAGCTTGTTCCTGGCCCTCGCCACGTTCGGCTTCGGGCTGCTGGTCGACGGGCTGATCTTCACCTCGATCCCCTTCTCCGGCGGCCAGAACGGCCTCATCGCCCACCGCCCATCGTTGCTCTCGGGTGATCGGGCCTACGTGTTGTTCTTGCTGGTGATGCTCTGCGGCTTCATCGGGATCGTCGGGTTGCTCCGCCGCAGCGCCCTGGGCCGCACCCTCGTGGCACTGCGCGACAGCCCCACGGCCACGGAGACCCTGGGGGTCGACCAGCTATGGCCCCGCTTCGCGATCTTCGCCGTGTCGGCCGGCCTAGGGGGCCTCGGCGGCGGCCTGTATGCCGGCATGCTCCAGGCCGCGAGCAAGACCTACTTCAACACCTTTACCTCCTTGTCGTGGGTGGCCGTCGTGGTGGTGGGCGGCGTGCAGAGCCCGGCGGGCGCTGTCCTGGCCGCCTTCCTCCTGGCCTTCGCCCCGGAGCTGATCGGCAACCGGCCCGACCTCCTCGAGCTGGTAGCACCAGTGTTCGGCCTGGGGGCCATCGTGCTAGCCAAGCGACCCGGTGGCCTCCTCGGCCTCCTGCGCTCGGTCCGCCTCGGCGATCTCGTGACCATCAGCTCTCCTCGGGGCGCGCCCGTGCCGGCGTCCGGGTCACTCGGTCCGACAACCAATGGCTGATCCGAAGGTGGGGGGCGCCGGCGCGTCCGAGAGCTTCCTGGTGGCACGAGATCTGTCAGTCCGTTTCGGGGGCCTGTTGGCGGTCGACGCCGCGTCGATCGAGGTCGACCGGGGTGAGATCGTCGGCTTGATCGGCCCCAACGGCGCCGGAAAGACCACCATCTTCGCGGCCCTCTGGGGCCTCCTCCCCCTCGCCTCGGGGTCCGTCATGCTCGACGGCCACGACGTCACCAGTTGGTCGCCCGCCCGTCGGGCCCGGTCCGGTCTCGCCCGGACCTTCCAGCGCCTCGAACTCTTCGGGTCGATGACGGTGCGCGAGAACCTCAGGTATGGCACCGAAGCGCGAGCGCTCGGGGAGCGGCCGTGGCGCCTGCTCGGTGGTGGCCGTCATCAGGACCTTGACCTGGCCGAGGAGATCCTCGATCTGCTCGAGCTCGGCCCTGTGGCCGATCGATCCGCCGGCGAGCTGCCCGTTGGGATCGGCCGCCTCATCGAGTTCGGCCGGGCCCTGGCGTCGCGCCCGAACCTCTTGCTTCTCGACGAGCCCTCCTCGGGCCTCGACCCGGCCGAGACGGTGGCCTTTGTGGGCCAGATCCGGCGGGCCGTCGAGCGGTTCGGCTGCGGGGTGCTGCTCATCGAGCACGACATGAGCCTGGTGATCGGGGTGTGCGAGCGACTCCAAGTCATCGACTTCGGCCGGCTGGTCTCGGAGGGCCCGACCGCGGAGGTGGTCGTCGACCCACGGGTTCAGGCCGCCTACCTGGGCAGCGAGGCGGTCGGGGTGGTTGGTCCCAGTGGGTGACGGGGAGGTCGCTCTGTTGACCGTTGCCGGAGTCAGGGCCGGCTACGGGCAGGGCGACGTGCTCTTGGGCGTCGACCTCGACGTCGCCGCCGGGCAGCTGTTCGTGCTGCTCGGACCCAACGGCGCGGGGAAGTCGACCCTGCTGGGAGTCATCGCCGGCCTCGTCGTCCCCGGGTCGGGGTCGGTGCGACTCGATGGGCGGTCCCTGGCGGGCCATGACCCCGAGGAGATCGCCCGCTGCGGCGTGTACCTCGTGCCTGAAGGCCGGTCAGTGTTCCCCAGCCTCACGGTTCGCGAGAACCTCCGGATGGCCTGCGGGCGACCTGAACGGTCCTCGAGTGACGGGATGGAACGGGCCATCGACGCCTTCCCGAAGCTGGGCGAACGCCTCACCCAGCTGGCGGGGACGATGAGCGGTGGCGAGCAGCAGATGGTGGCCCTTGCTCGCGCCTACCTCGCCGCCCCCAGGGTGCTGCTGCTGGACGAGCCCTCCCTGGGCCTCGCCCCGATCATCGTGGACGAGGTGTTCGCCGCGGTGGGACGATTCAAGGCCGAAGGGATGACCATCGTGTTGGTCGAGCAGTACGTCCACCGGGCTTTGGCCGTGGCCGATGCGGTAGCCGTCCTCGAGAAGGGCCGCATCGTTCTCGCCGGGACCCCAGCAACCATCAGCGCCGACGCGTTGGCCGACCGGTACCTCGGTGTCGGGACGTCGCCGTGACGCGCGCGGACGCCGGTCTTGTCGGCAGGACGGTCACATGATCAAGCCATCCCGAGGGCCCAACATGGGCGCGCCCAGCCGGTCGGTCCGCAACGGTCTCGACGATGTCGATCGGACCCTCATCGAGAGGCTCCGCACTGACGGCCGGGCCAGCAACCGGTCCTTGGCGGTTGCCCTCGGCGTCAACGAGGCGACGGTCAGCAGCCGGTTGCGCCGCCTCGAGGAGGATCGGGTCGTCCGGGTCGTGGCGGTGACCGACATGGAGGCGTTAGGCCATGAGTTCCTGGCCTTCGCCAAGGTGCAGGTCTCGGGACGGACCGTCGGTGAGGTCGGCGCGCAACTGGCCGAGATGCCGGAGAACATCGGGGTGGTGGTGACGGTCGGAGCCAGTGACCTGATCCTCAGTGTCCTCGCCCGCGACCGTCACCACCTCAGCAAACTGCTCACCGACGCCATCCCGGCCGTAGAGGGCGTCAGCCGTGTCCGGTGCGAGCTCGCCCTCGACGTCCTGCTGTTCCGGTCGGAGTGGGCGACCTTCGGCTCCGAGGACCGTCCGGTGGAACCCAGGGGCGAGAGCGGGCAGGTCGACAGCCTCGACCTGCGCATCATCGACCTGCTCCAGGAGGACGCCAGGAGCAGCAACCGAAGGGTCGCGGCACAGCTCGGTGTCTCCGAGGGCACGGTGCGAGCGCGGATCAAGCGCTTGGAGGACGACCGGGTCATACGCATCCAAGCCATCTCCGACACCACCGCGTTCAACCTCAGCGCCTCGGCCTACGTCGGCGTACAGGTCGAGGGCGGCAAGGTCGACTCGGTGGCCAGTGCACTCGTCGGGTTCGACGAGGCCGCTGCGGTGGTGCGCAGCCTCGGCGACTACGACCTTTGGGTCGTCCTCATGGCGTCGTCGCGCGAGGCGCTGATCGATCTCGTCCTCAACCGAATCGCCACGCTCCCGGGCGTCAAGCGCACCGAGACGACCGAGAGTTGCGGCGTGATCAAGCACTCCTACACCTGGGCTCGGCTCGTGTCGTGACCGGCCGCTCCATCCTGGCGACAGTCGACCTCGGGGAGCGCACCAGGTCGGCAACGCCAGGCCGGCGCGTTGTGCGGTTGTGGGCTGCCCTCGGTGCAGCGTCAGTCGTGTTGATGGTCGTCGTCCTCGCTCGCTGGCTGGCCCATGGGGTGACGTCGGTTGATCCCGGACCCGATCCTTTCCCGACCGGGAAGCTCGTCCTCATCCGGGTGCTGGAGTGGGGGCAGTTGGCTGCGCTCGTCGCCTTGGTGTGGTTCCACGTCGGGCGGCGGTTGGTCCGTGGCCAGCGGCTGGCGTTCGACGGGTTGTTCATCCTCGCCGTGCTGTTGCTCAACTTCTGGGACCCACTGGACAACTACCTGGTCTTCAGCTTCCAGTACAACGCCCACTTTCTGAACGTGGGGTCATGGGGCGGCGAGATCCCCGGTTGGCAGTCACCCAACGGCCACCGGTGGGTCGTGCCCGTCGCCTTCGTGTTCGGCGCCTACGTGTGGGCGTTCTTCGTGGCGGCCCGGATGGGCTGCGCCATCCTCGACAAGCTGCGCTCTCGGTACCCGCAATGGTCTGCTGGACGCCGGTTCCTGCCGGTCTTCGCAGCCAACGCCCTGCTCGCCGCGGTAGCGGAGATCACCTTCCTCCGCTCCGGCGCCATCGCCAACATCCGGCCAGCCCCGCACCTCACTGCTGGTCAGGGCCAGTTCACCCAGTGGCCGCTCTACAACCCATTGCTGTTCGGCGCAGCGTTCACGGCCGCCACCGCGCTGCGCTGGTCGGTCGACGAGCGGGGCCACTCCTTCGTTGAGCGTGGTGCCGAGCAACTGCGCATGGGTCCTCGGCTCCAGACGATCATCCGCTTCCTGGCCGTGAGCGCATATATGCAGGTCTCCTACATCACCCTCTACTTCCTGCCCTGGAACCTCCTTTCCCTCGCCCACGGACCGGCGCCCGAGCTGCCTTCGTACTTCCCTACCTAGCGGGCCCACCGCCCTCTACGAACATCCCAATATCTCCCCAGTCATGTCTTGAAGATTCGTAGCAAGTATGCTGTAATCACACGCAACACATCAGTCAGAGGGGGATCCATGGCGGAGTTCGACACGATCATCAAGGGCGGCACCGTCGTGGACGGGACGGGGATGCCGCGGACTCGCGGCGACGTCGGGATCAAGGACGGGCGGGTGGCCGCCATCGACGGGCTGCGGAGCAGCGACGCCACGACGGTGCTCGATGCCGACGGGCTCATCGTCGCGCCCGGCTTCGTCGACCTGCACACCCACTACGACGCGCAGCTGTACTGGGACCCCTGGTGCACGATCTCCGGCTGGCACGGGGTGACCAGCGTTGTCATCGGCAACTGCGGATTCGGCTTCGCCCCGTGCCGACCGGAGGACCGGGACCGGTCGATGCTCTCGATGACCCGCAACGAGCAGATCTCCCTGGAGGCCATGCAAGTCGGCTTGCCGTGGGACTGGGAGACGCTTCCGGAGTTCATGGACTCCGTCGATCGGATCCCCAAGGGCGTCAACGTCCTCGGTTTCGCTCCGTTGTCGCCTCTGATGGTGTACGCCATGGGCGGCTACGAGGTCGCCAAGAGCCGCCGGCCCAACAGCACCGAGCTGAAGACCATCCAGCGACTCATCCACGAGGCCATGGACGCTGGATGCGCCGGGTGGTCGGTGCAGCGACTCGGCGAGTTCTCTATCCAGCCCGACTTCGATGGCACGCCCATGGTGACTGACCTCATGAGCGACGAAGAAGGCTTCGCCTTCGCCGAGGTACTGCGGGAGCGGGGCGAGGGCACGATCCAACTGACTTACGCCCCCATCGGCAAAGAAGGCCTCGCAGACCTCTTCAACCAGGCGCCCGTGCTGGCATGGTCCGAGCGACTGGCGGAGCTCTCCGGACGGCCGGTTCTGCACAACATCGTGCAGTCCGCCGACGGGTTCCCCGAGATGCACCAGGGTTTCCTCGCCTGGTTGGCCTCCTGCCACCAGCGGGGCCTGTCGGTCTACGGCCAGGGTGAGACCAATCGGAACTTCCAGCAATTCGACTTCACCACCTGGAACGGCTTCGACATCGCCCCCGCCTGGAAGGCGGCGCTCATGGGCTCACCGGCCGAACGTCTCGCCAACCTGCGCAACCCGGAGATGCGCGCCGCGATGATCGCCGACCGTCCCTGGCTGATGGCCATCGAAGGTCTCGGCATGAAGCTCGACAACTTCGACGTCGTGTCAGCCGGCGGCGCAGCGGCCGTGGAACCCTACGTGGGCCGCAGGCTCGGGGAGATCGGCACCGCTGAGGGCAAGGACGTCCTCGACGTGATGATCGACCTGTCCATCGCCTCGGAACTGCGAGCGGAGTTCCGTTCGCCGCTGGTGCGAGTGCCCAACGCCGACTACACCGCGGAGTTGCTCACATCCGGCCACGTCGTGCCGGGCATCTCTGACGGGGGCGCCCACTCGAAGTACTTCGTGGGGGGCACCTACACCACCGATCTGCTCACCTGGCTGGTGCGCGACACCGAGACCCTCAGCCTCGAGCAAGCCCACTTCGCGCTCTCCGCCTTGCCGGCGCGGGTGGCTGGCATCAAGAACCGCGGGACCCTCACCGAGGGGGCGCCGGCCGACATGGTGATCTATGACCTGGAGAACCTCAAGCAGGTGCCAGAGGGGATCTACGAGACGGTCAAGGACGTGCCCGGCGGCGACTGGCGTCGAGTGCGGCGGGCCTCGGGCTACCGGTGGACACTGGTGAACGGGCAGGTCACCTTCACCGACGGCGAGTGCACCGGAGCCACCCCCGGTCGACTGCTCCGCAACGGCCGGGGCTGACCCATGGCCGGCGCCGGTGCCCTTCGGGCACCGGGTCCGAGCCGGGTGGGCGCCGTCGCCACCTATGCCAGGACCCGCGACCCCTTTCGCTTCCTCGAGGCGTGCGTCGCCCGCTTCGGCGACATCTACTCACTGCCCCTGGGACCCGGCGGCACGACCGTGGTGAACCACCCGGAGCTGGTGGGCTCATGGCTGACCGACTACGACCGCTACCACAAAGGCGTGATGGCCCGGGCGTTGCTGCCTGCTCTGGGCGACGGCATCCCCATCTCCGACGGCGACAAGTGGCGTCGCAACCGCAAGGCACTCAACCCGGCGTTCGGGCGCCGCAACCTCGACGGCCTCGCCGGCATCATCGGCAGGTCCCTGCTCGACAGCATCCAGCGGTGGGACCGTATCGCCGAGACCGGACACGAGGTTGAGCTCTACCGCGAACTGTCGATCATGACCATGCAGGCTTTGCAGCGCTCGATGTTCTCGTCCTCAGTCGATGACACCGACTGCCCAGAGCTGGTCGACCTGTTCCGCGCCCAGGCTCGGTACATGGGCGGCCTGATGGCGACCTTCTGGGCGCCGCGATGGGTGCCGGTGCCTGCCTCGCGACGTGGAATCTCGGCCGTCGCCGAGATCAACCGACGCATTGACGACGTCGTGGGCCGACGCCGGGCCGCACCCACCGGTGACGCCGACCTCCTCAACCTGCTCCTCGACATCCGCCACGAGGACAACGGGACGCAGCTCTCGGAGGCCGAGCTGCGCGATGAACTGATGGGGCTGTGGTTCGGGGGCTTCGACACCACCGGCTCGGCGCTCGTCTGGGCCCTGGCCCTCTTGGCGGTGAACCCCGAGGCGGCGGCTCGACTGCGTGAGGAAGCCGACGCCTACCACGGAGATTTCACCTCGTTCGCCGACCTGACGAGCCTGCCCTACGCCAAAGCCGTCTTCGACGAGGCCCAGAGGGTGCAAGGAGCGTTGCTGCTCACCCGCCAGGCCTTGGTCGACGACGAGATCGGCGGGTACCTCATCACGGCCGGCAGCCAGGTGGGGGTGAGCGCCTACACCCTGAACCGGAACCCCGCGGTGTGGGAGCACCCTGAGCGCTTCGAGCCCGAGCGGTTCCTGGGAGAGCAGCGCGCCGCCCACCACCGCCACCAGTTCGTGCAATTCGGCGCTGGACCGCGCCACTGCATCGGCTCCGGCATGGCCTACCTCGAGGCCCAGTTCGCGCTCACGATGATCGCCCAGCGCTTCGAAATCGTCACGCCGCAGGGGTGGACGCCCCGCCACGAGTTCCACATGAGTATCGGGATCAAGGGTGGTCTGCCCGCCCGCCTCCGTCGCCGCAAGGTGGGCGCGTGAACCGCCGGATCACCATCGACGGCGACCTCTGCCAGGGCACCGGCGAGTGCGCCGCTCTCGCCAGCCAGACCGTCACCTTCGATCCCCTCGGCATCGCCGTGGTTCAACCTCCCGGCGAAGTCGACGAGAACCTCGCCGACCTCCTCGTGCGCACCTGTCCCAGCGGCGCCATCTCCGCAGAGTCAACGTGACCGGGACCGAGGACCAGCGCGGGGCTGGGCCACGCTTCGGTCGGCGCCGGGGCCCCCGGCTCGACGCCGTTCAGGCCGTGGGGTGGCTGCGGCTGCTGACCGGGTTGGCGCTCGTCGTCGCCCCGGAGATGTCCACGCGCACGTGGACCCACGCCGCCGCCGCCCTGCCCGGCGGACGCCTGGCTGCCCGCTCGCTCGGCGGCCGAGAACTCGTCCTCGCCGCCGGCATGCTCACCGCCCCCATCGAGGACCGCCGCCCATGGTTGCTAGTAGCGGCGGCCGCCGACGCCATCGACGTCGGCGCCACGGCGGCGTCGCTGCGGCAGCTCCCACTCGGTGCCGGCGCCCTCGCCACCATCGTCCTGGGTTCGGGCGCCTGCGCGGTGCAACTTCGGGCGGCCACCCGGTGACGTCTCCCACCGACATGAAAGACGATCCCCGGCATCAGGAGAGCTTCGAGGTGCACGCCCTCGACCCCGCAACAGGCGCGGGGTTCGTGTGCGCCACCGGGCGCTTCGCTGACCGCATGGTGACCTGGGCGGCGGTCACCACCGGCGGCGGCGACTACGTCGAACACAGCGGCGATGGCCCCGACGAGGGGCGCGTCACCTTCGCCGATGGCGTGCTGCGGATCACCGCTCACGGGGCCATGGCCGAGGTCACCGTGGCGGACCTGCACCCGGAGACCCCATGGAGGGTCGCCGTCGATGACCTCGCCCACGGCCACGTCGAGACCTCGTGCCTGGTCTCGGGGGTCGTGCAGGTCGGTGAACGTCAGGTCCTTCTCGATGGTGCCCTCGGTCACCGAGATCGCTCATGGGGCCCTCGTGACCTGGCCCGGTGCGCGAACCACCGGTGGCTAGCCGGCACGTGCGGTCCCGCGTTGTGCTTCAGCCTCGACAACCTCGTGCTGGCCGACGGGGAGGCGTTGGCGCTCGGCTACGTCGTGCGCCACGGCGAGGTCGACCCCGTGCGCGACGTGGAGATCGTGGTCGCTCTGGCGCCGGACTGCCTCACCCCTCGATCAGTCGTCGCTACCGCCGTGTGCGACTCGGGCGCCGATCTGACCGTGAGCACCACCTGCGTCCACCAGACGTTCCTCGATGTGAGACAGGGGTGGTTCACCGCGACCGACACACTGTTCGAGGTGACCGCCGACGGCATGGCCGGCATCGCCGACCTCAACCTCACGGTCAACCCCCAACAAGGCCGGACCCCACCGGTGCTGGTTCAGCGACAGCCGCGCCCGTCACGATGAAGGTCGATCCCGACACGTTGCACGTCGACACGCCCAACCACCTGCTGTGGAGCCGGGCCAACTTCGAGGAAGCCATGCCCGGGGTCCTCACACCCTTGTCGTGGTCGTTCTGGGGCCACTGCGCAGAAGCGTCAAGCCGACGCATCTACGTCGAGAAAATGGGCGCGTTCGCCCCGGGGGAACTGACTGACGGCCTCGCCGACACCACCGCCGGACTCTTTTACGGGCGAGCCGCGGTCAACGTCGACCTCCTGCGCCGTGTCCTCGAGCGGATCCCCGGCACCGACGCCGACGCCCTCGAACTGCAGATCCTCGGCCGGGTCCGCGACGGCGCAGCACCAACCCGCAACTGGAGCCGGGCACCCCACGTCCTGGCCCGGGTTCCACTCAACATCGCCCTCGTTCCCCGCCGCATCCGCGCCCTGCGGGCCGACGTCGACGCGTGGTGGCACCGATCGACAAGCTCGGACCCCGCCGACCTCGCCGACGCCGCTCGCCTGCTGCTCGAGGCCCGCTCGCGCTTCACTGATGCCTGCACCGAGCACGGGTTCAACGTCTTCGTCGGCCAGGCCGGCTACGACCAGCTGGCCAAGCTGGCCGCCGCCGCCGGGCTGCCAGGCCTCGAGCTCAGCTTGTCGGCCAGCGGCCGGGGCACCGAGGAAACGGCCATGATCGAGGACCTGTGGGCGGCCGCCGCCGGCCGATCGACGGTCGACGAGATAGTGGGCCGACACGGCTACCACGGCCCAGACGAGGGCGAAGTCTCGTCGCGTTCCTGGCGCGAGGACCGGTCCCCACTGCTGGCCTTGCTCGACCGCTACCGGGTCGCCGGTTCGGCCCGTCAGATCAACACCCCAGCCGAACGCGCCACCGCCGAAGCCAAGCTCCTGGCGTCACTACCGCGAGCCAGGCGGATGCAGGCCCGCCTCGTCCTCCGCTTCGTCGACACGTTCATTCCCCTGCGCGAGGTGGGCAAGGCTGCGTTCCTGCAATGCATCGACGTCGGCCGCCACGCCGCCCACCGGGCCGGCGATCTGCTGACCGCCGACGGCCGCCTCGACGACCCCGATGACATCCGGTTCGTCACCGTCGAGGAGATCGTGGCCGGAACCGTCGATCCCGCCCGCGTTGAGCAGCGGCGGGCGCAGCGAACGGCGTTGCTCGCCCTGGAGTTCCCCGACGCCTTCGTCGGGGTGCCTGAGCCGTGGGACCGGCCCGGGCGAACCGCCAGCCCGCCAGCCGGAACCGACCCGGTGGTGCGAGGCATCGCTGCGAGCCCGGGCACCCACACCGGCGTCGCACGCGTCATCCACGACTCCGACGACTACGACCGCCTCGATCCCGGTGACGTGCTTGTGTGCGAGCTCACCGACCCAGGGTGGACGCCGCTGTTCGCCGTAGCGGGAGCCTGCGTGATCGACATCGGCGGGCCACTGTCGCATGGAGCCATCGTCGCCCGCGAACTCGGTATTCCGTGCGTCATCGGAACCGGCGACGGGTCGGCCCGCATCACCGACGGCACCCGCGTCGTTGTCGACGGCGACCGGGGCGAGGTCGTGGCGTGCTGAGCGCCAGCGACGAAGGCCTGCACGCCCGGCCGCCCGGCGGCGAGGCCTGGCAGGAGAACTGCTTCCTCCTCGGACGCGACGCCGGACGCGATGTCAGCGTCTACGTCCACGTCGAGCGCATGGCCGACGGGGTCGAGGTCAAGGCCGCCGTCGACGTCGGCGGAAGCACCACGTGGCAGATGACCGGCGACGACTGGTGGCCCGACGTCGAGGTCGCCTACGAGCGTCTCGCCGTCAGCTGGACCGGTGGGGACCTGCGCATCGACCTGACCCTGGAGTCGCACCTCGCGCCGGCGGACCACGGCGCCGCCCTAGCGGCGCTGCAGTTGCCGGGCACCGAGCGCGACCACTACGAAGTCGTGGGCCGGATGCTGGGCACCGTGGCCATCGACGGCGACGAGGTGCACCTCGATGGGCTGTTCGTTCGCGACCACACCTGGGGCGTCCGGCAATACCAGCAGTTTGGGAACTCCTGGTGGTGGCCGACCTGCTTCGACGGCGGCGACGCCTACCTCGGCGGCGTCGCCGTCGATGTCGGCGGGCAGACCCTCGGCTATGGGATCGTCGTCGATGGTGACGGGCAGGCCGCCGGCACCGACGTGGCGATCGACGTAGACGGCGAGGCCCGTCCTGGGGCCTACACCGGAACGACCGTACGGTTCACCCCGGCCGGGCGCGAACCGGTCGTGTGCGTCGGCGTCGTTGACCACCACCTGTGCACGACGTTTCCCGCCTTCGGACCGGACCGCCGATGGAACGAGGGCTTCTCGTCATGCCGCTGGGGCGACCGGATCGGCTTCGGCACACGGGAACTCGGATGTTGAGCTCCCACGACGTCGACATCCACACATGGGACGATGACCCAGATTGGCAGGAGAGCGTCGCGGTGTGGTTCCACGATCTCGATGCCGGCTGGGGCGGCTTCGTCCGCTTCGGCATCCATCCGACTGCGGGCTACGGCCGCTCGATGGTCTTCGCCTACGACAACGATGGGCAGCGATTTCGCCGCGTGCGGGAAAGGGTCCCGACCCACCAGGTGCGCTTCGACCGCCTCGCCGTCGGCACCGGCTGGGCCGGGGTGACCGATGGCGCCGTCGCCTACCGGTGGGAGGAACCGGAGTGCGGCGCTTCCCTAGGCTTCGAGCCGTTCTACGAGCCGGTCGGGTTTGGTATCAGTGCCGATGAGGCCGACCTCCAGCGTTCGGTGTATGCCGGACACCTCGAGTGCAGCGGCCGGCTCAAGGGGACCCTCAGGATCGGAGATCGCTCGATCGAGATCGATGCCCTCGGCCACCGTGACCGATCCTGGGGACCGCGTCGGGTCGCCAGCGTGCTCACCAACCGGATGTTCACCGGCACGATGGGACCAGCCTTGTCCTTCGCCGCCATCGAGATTCGCACCGACGCTGCCGTAAACCGCCACGGCTTCGTGGCCCGCCATGGCGTCGTGACGCCCTGCGAAGACCTGGTGATCCTGCCGTCGATCGGTCTCGACGGCTACAGCGTCGACGGTGGCACCTGCCACCTGCGCCTGGCCGGGGGCGAGGTGCTGAGGATCACCGCGGAGACCGTCGACGGCCAACTGACACCCTTCGACGACTACCTGTGCAGCGAGCACCTCTCGATCGCCCGTTGCGGAGACCTCGTCGGCATGTGCGACAACGAACTCACCAACAACCCCCGTCTCGGCACCGCCACGCTGCCCTTCGTTGATCACGTCGCCGCTGGCGACGGGTTGTCCCTGCGGCCGCCCCGCTGGTGGCGGTGAGCATCACAGCGGCGCCCGGGTGAGCACCCGGACCGCGCCGACGGACCCGTCGACGCGGACCACGTCGCCGGTGCGGAGGACGTCGGTACCCCGCCCGGTGTTGATCACACAGGGCACGCCGAGTTCCCTGGCGATGATGGCGCCGTGGCTCAGAGGGCCGCCGACGTCGATCACGAGGCCGGCCGACAGGTACATCAAGCCGACCCAACTCGGGTCGGTGGTGGCACAGACGAGGATCTCACCCGGCTCGAGCAGATCGGTGTCAGCGTCGCGGACCACGCGGACGACACCCTCCACCGTGCCCGGTGACACGCCGATTCCTCCGAGCTCCAAGGTGGACACCACGGGGTCAGAGGTGACGGGGCGAACCGTGCCGATCCAGTGCGCCGGCACCTCGACACCTTGGTGAGCCAAGCGGCGACGACGCCGATGGGCGACGACCTCGCGGGCATCGTCACGTAACCGGCTGGCAAGAAGCTCCTTGACGGTGAGGTAGAAGACGTCATCAGGGTCCTCCAGGTGGCCGGCGCCGGCGAGGTCAGCGCCGAGGAGTCGGGCCGAGGCACGGGCGACGTCGAAACCCTGCACGAAGGAATCCTTGCCCAGCTCCCGCAACGGCACGAGACGGCTCGCCAAGGCAAGAACAGCGCGAGCAATGACCCGATCGACGCCGACGCAGCTCCGGAGGAGGGCGCCGGCAGCTACCGCCTTCTGGTTCTGCCGCCGGGCGGCGACGCGCTCGGGATGGGCGTCGTCATCGAGACCTCGGTAACGCTGGAGGAGTCGCTCCACCAGTTCTGGAGCCTCCCGCCAAGACCGCGCCGAGAGCTCGATGCCCTGCGATCCCAGGTGGCCATGGTGCTCGAGAAACTCCTCCATCGTTCGCCCGCCCCGGGCGAGCGCCCAAAGGTCCCGCACCAAGCGCTGCTCGACAAGTTCACCGCTACCGACACCAATTTCGTTGTCAAGCCCAGGGCGACCGGCCGCCTCGCACACCGACGCGAGCCGTTGCAGCACCGTCGAGGACAGGTTCGTCGCCAAACCGTGCACCGCGAACGAGTCCTCCAGCCAGTCCCCGGTGTCGTGCAGAACGACGCGAGGATCGACGCCGGCCGCAAGGTCGGCCAATCGCTGGCGACGCCATCGACAGACGGCGGCATGCGTGCGGCGCATCGACCGCGGCAGCGTCACGACGACAACCGGGGCCTTGGCGAGAATCGCTGGATAACGACGCCGGGACGGGCGGGCGTTCACGCCTTCGCGCACGAACCCGAAGAACTGACGCTCCTGCTCGTCGGCCGACGCCCCCGGCATCCGGTCAGCGATCGCCCTGACACGATCGACATTGATGGCTGGGTGCCCGGCGAAGATCGCGAACATCCGGTCGTCAGCACGATCGGGGAAGACGACCTCGGAGCGGGCGTAGATCCCGAGGCGGTTCATGCTGCGACGACCACCCATCTCGCAGGCCTTCACGAAGATCGACCACGTCAGCGGCGTGGGAACACCGACGACCGCCTCGGCGATGTTGACCGTCGTCCACCCCGTCATCGGGCCCGACACCTCGTCAAGCGGATCCTCCACTTTTTCGCACCTCCCAGGTAGATCGGCTTCGCGCAGGCAAGATGCCGAGCATGCGTCATCAAACGATACGCATCACGCGGGACCTTTGGGTGACGGCTACGGCTTGCGAGTCGACGGCCGCACGGCAGAAACCGCCGTCCTTCCGACAGTTCCCCAGTCGCGGCCCGGGCTTCGTAGAACGGCCCGGCTGGTGCTTCGCATCCCGCGGCTGAACAGTTCCCGTGTGAGTAGTACGCTCAGTGTTCTGCCAGCAACCTTACGCATCTTGGGAGAGCGGCGGTGTCCGATTACGCCCACGCAGACGACCTGCTGCATCGGAACGACGGCGATCCTCTCTGGCAAGAGAGCCACTGGTTGATGTGGCACGACGTGAGCGCCGGCATCGGGGGTCTTCACCGACTGGCGATCCATCCAGTCGCCGGCACCACGACCTTCTGGTGCGGCGTTATGGCCTCCGACGGGACCCGGTACAGGGCCGAGGGGTGGCGCCTCCCCCGACCGGAGGCCGCCGAAGGAGCCTTCGTCGTCACCCCGACACAACGGCTCCGATTCATCGATGGTGAACTGCACCTCGAGGTCGACGAGCCAGGTTGCGAGGTCCACCTGGCGTTTGCACCGTTCCACCCGATGGCCAGGTACATGCACGGCGACATCATCCCCACCGCGGGCGCCCCCGACCACTTCGAAGCGGGCGGACGGGTGACCGGGCACTGCGTGCTCGACGGCCGCCGTCGCGACATCGACGGGCTCGCCTTCCGCGATCGGTCATGGGGACCACGGAACTACGAGGTGTCCCTCTCGCACCGCTGGGTCGCCGGGACGTTCGGCCCGGAGTTGTCCTTCTCCGCCATCACCGTTGCTGCCATTGACGGCTCGCTCCTCGGCGACGGGATCGTCATACGCGACGGCCAGGCGCATCGTGCTGTCGACGTCGACATCGTCGTGCACCTCGAGGCAGACGGCATGACCCACCGGGGCGGTGAGGTGACCCTCATCACCGCGTCGGGTGAGATGCTGACCGTCCGCTGCGAGACGATCGACGCGACGCTCTTCACAGTCGGTGACCGGGGCGCCTACGCCGGCGTCGACTCCATCTGCCGGGCCGAGAGCGAGGGGCGCATCGGCTTCTGCGACCTCGAGGTATCGAACAACCCCCGCCGCGGCCGCGCGATGCCACTCCTTGCTCTGCGCGCAAATCTCGTCGATGGGATCAGTCGGGCGCGCGGATGAACGCTTGATCACGCGGAGAAACGGATCTCTCCGGACGTCCGTCAGCATCCCCGGCACCTCGACCCCCCAACTCCTCGTGCGGGCCCATGGCCTCGAGTCGCCTGCCGCGCTCGTCCGCGACCATGTCGCTCGCCAGGGTGATGGGACCACCGCTTCGCCAGTGGCATGGGACCACTTCGGGGTCTTCAGCGTCGGCGGCGGGATGATGCCGGTCGGGCTGGTTGGGGGTCAAGGGTCTCGTCGTCGGCGGCGGTGACAAGATTTGAACTTGCGACCTTCGGGTTATGAGAGGCCTGCTCCGACGACGACATCACGCTCTCCGTCCCGCGCCACCACAGCGGCCGATGGACGGTGGCCGAAGCCACGTGGACGGCGTCCCTGAAGCCCTTCGCTGTCGGCGTGGACGCGATACGGCCCCGGTTCGAGTCGGTCCTCGCCACCGTGATCGGTGTCGAACCCGACGAGCTCGACATCGATCACGACCGCGACTACCCCATTCCCTCGTTCAGCGACGAGCTGATGCTCTACGCCCGCCTGGTCAGCGACGACGAGTGGGGTGACCTCGCACGAGTCCAAGTCTTCACCGTAGCGACCGCAGACCCCACCTCCGACTTGCTCCGGGAGATCAACGACTACAACCAGAACCTGGCCTTCTGTCGCACGCTGTGGGTCCGTGGCGCGCCGCCGGTCGTCTCGACCCTCTCCAGCAAGCGACGCTACGGGCGCTGATGGTGGCGGTCGACCAGCGTGACGCGGCGGCCGTGCGCGAAGCCATCCTGGCCGTGGCAACGGTGCGGCGCGACTACGACGACGAGCAGCTCGAGCGGGCGCTGGCCCGCTTCCTGGCCCGCCACCTCGGGCCGGGCACCGCCCCCAGCCCGGCCATGTTCAACGAGCTGCTCCAGCTGTTCTTCGCCTTCGGGA
>JACDCH010000391.1 GCA_013694495.1 Acidimicrobiia bacterium
GCCGAAGCGGGCATCGTCGACCTTCACGGCCACACGGTCGGTTGGTTCCGGCTGGCCGGCGGCGACAGCCACGGTGCGATCGGCGCCGGCGAGGGGCAGACCATCACCACGCTCATCCGCCGCGCCATCGACGCCGGCGTGCCCGTGGTCGGCGTGCTCGACACGGGCGGCGCCGACGTGCGCGAGGGGGTCGCCAGCCTCCATGCGTGGGGCACGGTCGCCCGGGCCCTCACCCAGGCCAGCGGCGTCGTGCCGGTGTGCCTGGTGGTCTCCGGCGCGGCCGTGAGCGGGCCGGCGCTGCTGCTCGGCCTGGCCGACATCGTGGTGGCCACCGCGGCGACGGTCGCCTACGTCAGCGGCCCGGCCTCGGTGGAGGAGATGACGGGCCGCACCGTCAGCCGCGAGGACCTCGGCGGCGTCGGCGTGCACACCGGGCGCAGCGGCGTCGCCCACCTGGTCGCGGCCGACGAGGAGGAGGCGCTCGAGCTGGTCGCTGACGTGCTCGGCTTCCTGCCGCCCAACGTCGCCGAGCTGGCGCCGGTGTGGCCCACCGAAGACCCCGCCGAGCGGCCCTGCTACCGGGCGGCGGCGATCGTGCCGGCGAACCCGAACCAGCCCTACGACGTGCGCGAGCTCGTGGCCGACGTCGTCGACGAGGGCGACCTGCTCGAGCTCCGCCCCGGCTACGGCGCCGCGCTGGTGACCGCCCTGGCCCGCATCGACGGCCGGCCCGTCGGGATCGTGGCCAACCAGCCCCTGCATCTGGCCGGCACGCTCGACATCGAGGCCAGCCGCAAGGGAGCGCGCTTCGTGCGCTGGTGCGACGCGTTCGGCCTGCCGCTGGTGACCTTCGTCGACACCCCGGGCTTCCTGCCCGGCGTCGAGCAGGAGTGGCGGGGGATGATCCGCCACGGCGCCGAGCTCGCCTTCGCCTACGCGCTGGCCACCGTGCCCCGCCTGTGCGTGGTGGTGCGCAAGGCCTACGGCGGCGCCTACATCGTGATGGACGCCAAAGGGATGGGCAACGACCTCTGCGTCGCCTGGCCCGGCGCCGAGCTGGCGGTGATGGGCGCGGCGGGCGCCGTGGCCATCCTCAACCGCAGGGAGCTCTCGGCCGATCCCGGGTGCCGCGCCGCCCTCGAGGCCGAGTACCAGGCCCGCCACTGCACCCCCCGGGTGGCGCTCGAGCGGGGCTACGTCGACCGCCTCGTCGAGCCCCACGAGACGCGGGCCGTGCTGGCCCGCGGCCTGCGGGCCCTCGCCGCCAAGCGCGAGAAGCTCCCGCACCGCAAGCACGAGAACACACCTCTGTGAGTTTCGAGCTCACTCGCTTCGCTCCGTTCGCTCGAGTTCGGAGGACCCGACTTCGTCGGGGCCATCCCAGTCCTCGGCCGACTTCGTCGCCCTGCGGCCGATCCCTGGGGGCTCCGCCCCCAGACCCCCAGCGCCTTCGGCGGCCGCCGACGTTCGTGGCCGGTCCACCCGTAGCCATCTGGACCCAGCGGGTCCTCGACCCGGAGGTCTGATCGTCCGTGGGGATCCTCGAAGGCAAGAAGATCGTCGTCACCGGCGTGCTCACGGAGGCGTCCATCGCCTTCTCGGTGGCGCGGGTGGCCCAGGAGCAGGGGGCCGAGGTCGTGCTCACGAGCTTCGGACGGCCCATGCGGCTGACCACGAAGATGGCCACCCGCCTGCCGGTCGCGGCCGACGTGCTCGAGCTCGACGTCACGAACCCCGAGCACGTCCCCGTGCTCACGGCCGCCCTCGACGAGCGCTGGGGCCGGCTCGACGGCATCGTCCACGCCATCGGCTTCGCCCCGCAGAGCTGCCTGGGCGGCGGGTTCATGACGGCGCCGTGGGAGGACGTGTCGACCGCCGTGCACGTGTCGGCCTACTCGCTGCGCGTCCTCGCCGACCTCGCCGTGCCCCTCATGGAGAAGGCCGGCGGGGGATCGATCGTCGGCCTCGACTTCGACAACTCGACGCAG
Organism: Acidimicrobiia bacterium; assembly: GCA_013694495.1. Classification (GTDB taxonomy): domain Bacteria; phylum Actinomycetota; class Acidimicrobiia; order Acidimicrobiales; family JACDCH01; genus JACDCH01. The sequence goes on from JACDCH010000391.1 coordinate 1,989, forward strand.
GCGTGGCCGGTCTACGACTGGATGGGCGTGGCCAAGGCCGCCCTCGAGGCCACCAGCCGCTACCTCGCCCGCGACCTCGGCGCCCGGAACATCCGCTGCAACCTCGTGGCCGCCGGGCCCATCCGCACGATGGCGGCCAGCAGCATCCCGGGCTTCGAGGAGTTCGAGGAGGCGTGGCAGCGACGAGCGCCCCTGGGCTGGGACGTGCGAGACCCGGCGCCGGCGGCCAAGGCGATCGTCGCCCTGCTCTCCGACTTCTTCCCGGCGACGACGGGCGAGATCGTCCACGTCGACGGCGGCTACCACGCGGTCGGTGCCTAGCTCCTCGGCGAGCGATGCGGCCGCCACGCTGAGTGGCGGATCGTTGCGATCTTCGCCGATCGTGCGAGAATCTCCCGGCGGATGTCCTCGCGGCGGGCACCCACAGCGTTTGGAGAGCGATGCGTTGGGCGACGAGGGAGCACGGGGAAGAGGCGGACCGTGGTGACACGGACCGCGCCTTCGACGACCTCTTCCGGGCGACGTGGCCGCGGGCCGTTGTCGCCGCTCGCCGCATCGTCGGTCCCGGGGGCGATCCCGAGGGCCTGGCGGCCGAGGCCCTGACCCGGGCCTACGACCGCTGGCCATCGGTGCGGCGGCATCCCGCCCCCGATGCCTGGGTGCTCAGGGTCACGATCAACCTCGCCCTCGACCGGGCCCGGCGGCAGCCGGCCGGCGCAGGGCCCGCGGCGATCGACCTGCGCGACGAAGCCACCCACGGCGCGAACGTCGAGTCCCTCGACGACCTCTCCTCCGTGCGCCTCGCCCTCGGCGACGCCCTCCGGGCCCTCCCGGAGAAGCAGCGCCATGCGGTCGCCCTGCGCTACCTCGCAGGGTGCTCCGAGCGGGATATCGCCGCCTCCCTGGGGATCAACCCGGGCACCGTCAAGACCCACCTGAAGCGGGGCCTCGACCGCCTCCGCTCAGACCTCGGTGCCGATGCGGAGGCCGACCTTGCCCTCACCCCTTGATCCCGACGCCGACGCCGACGCCGACGCCGACGTCGACTCGACGACGCTGACCGTCAGCGGCGCTGCGAGCGACCTGCCGCCGGCACCGGAGGTGCTGCTCGTCGCGGTGAAGGGCGAGGGCCGGCGCCGCCGGGCCCATCGCCATCGTCGAAACTCGGTGCTGGCCGGCCTCGCCCTGGCCGCCGTGGCCGTACCGGTGCTCACGCTGCTGCCCGGCCGCGACAGCGACGCCGAGGCCGTGCGGGTCGCCGTCGGGGCCGACGACACGACGACGACCACCGACAAGG
>JACDCH010000416.1 GCA_013694495.1 Acidimicrobiia bacterium
GGCCGAGATCGCGTCGCGGCCGAAGTCCGAGTGGCGCCGCCTCCTCGCCGACGGCGGCTGGATCGCCCCGCACTGGCCGGCGCCGTGGGGTCGCGCCGCCGACCCGGTCACGCAGCTCGTGATCGACGAGGAGCTTGCCGCCGCCCACATCCGACGTCCGCACCTGCAGGTCGGGGCGTGGGTGCTGCCCACCCTCATCGCCCACGGCACGGTGGCGCAGCAGGAGCGGTGGGTGGGCCCGACGCTGCGGGGGGAGCTGGCATGGTGCCAGCTCTTCAGCGAGCCGGGGGCCGGTAGCGACCTCGCCTCGCTCACGACGAAGGCGAGCCGCGTCGAGGGCGGCTGGTCGCTCACCGGACAGAAGGTGTGGACCTCGATGGCGGCCGACGCGCAGTTCGGCCTGTGCCTGGCCCGCACCGGCTCGGGCGGGCCCCGCCACGACGGCATCACCGCCTTCGTCGTCGACATGGCCGCGCCCGGCGTCGAGCTGCGCCCGCTGCGGGAGCTCACCGGGCAGTCGATGTTCAACGAGGTCTTCCTCGCCGACGTGTTCGTACCCGACGACGCAGTGGTGGGTGAGCCGGGGTCGGGGTGGGCGGCGGCCCGCACGACGCTCGCCAACGAGCGCGTGTCGATGGGCTCGGGCTCGAGCTTCGGCCTCGGCGTCGAGATGGTGCTCGGCCTGCTGCCCGTCGACCTCGACACGGCCGACCCCGTCGACGTCGACGCCGCCGGCCGGCTCCTCGTCGAGGCCCACGCCCTCGCCGCCCTCGGGGCGCGGCTCACGTTGCGCTCGCTCGCCTCGGGCGGCGGCGGGGCGCAACCGGGACCGGAGGCGAGCGTCCGCAAGCTGCTCGGCGTCGAGCACGACCAACGGACCCAGGAGGTCGGCCTCGGCCTCCTCGGGCGCGCCGGCGCGATCGCCGACGGGCCGGCGGGCAACTGGGTGCAGGGCTACCTGGCCAACCGCTGCCTCTCGATCGCCGGCGGGACGAGCGAGATCCAGCGCAACGTGATCGGCGAGCGCCTGCTCGGCCTGCCTCGTGACGGCGGCGACGGGCGATGACCGCGCTGCACCTCCCGAACCCCGATGCGGAGACGGTGCCCTACTGGGAAGCCGCCCGCGACGGGCGGCTCCTCATCAAGCGCTGCACCGCCTGCGGCCGGCCCCACTTCTACCCCCGGCCGTTCTGCCCGCACTGCTGGAGCGACGCCGTCGAGTGGGAGGAGGCGTCGGGGCGAGCCACGATCTACACGTTCTCCATCGTGCGCCGGAACGACCTGCCGCCGTGGGGCGAGCGTGTTCCCTACGTGGCTGCCGTCGTCGACCTCGAGGAAGGACCGCGCATGATCACCAACATCGTCGACTGCGACGTCGATGTCGTGGCCATCGGCCAGTCCGTGGAGGTCGCGTTCCGTGACGAGGACGAGTTCGTGATCCCGGTGTTCCGGTTGGCGGCATCGTGAGCCAACCGTTCCGCGTCCTGCCCCGGCTCGATGACTCGAACCGGCACTACTGGACCGGCGGCGAGCACGGCGAGCTGCGCATCCTGCGCTGCGACGCCTGCCGCACGTGGATCCACCCGCCGGCGCCGATCTGCCCCTCGTGCCGGGGTCGGGCCCTCACGCCCGAGCCCACCAGCGGGCTCGGCGAGCTGCACACCTTCACCGTCAACCACCAACCCTGGTATCCGGGCCTGGAGCCGCCGTACACGATCGGGGTGGTGGCGCTGCCGGAGCAGGAGGGGTTGCGCATCACAGCCGGGATCATCGGGATCGAGCCGGGCGACGTCCGCATCGGGCTCGCCGTGCGCGTGGTGTTCGAGCAGTACGACGACGTGTGGCTCCCGTTCTTCGAGCCGGCCGATGGGTAGGCAACGCATCGACGCCCTGGTGTCCGGCGTCGGCCAGTCCGACGTCGGCCGCCGCCTGCACCGGCCCCCGCTCGACCTGACGATCGACGCCTGCCTCGCCGCCATCGCCGACGCGGGGCTGCGGATCGAGGACATCGACGGCCTGGCCACGTACCCGGGCGGGATCGACATGCCGCCCGGCTTCAGCGGCGTGGGCGTGTCCGACGTGCAGGAGGTCTTGCGGCTCGAGCTCGACTGGTTCACCGGCGGCATGGAGCTGCCCGGCCAGCTCGGGTCGGTCGTGAACGCGGTGCTCGCGGTGTCGGCCGGGCTGTGCAAGCACGTGCTGTGCTTCCGCACCGTCACCGAGGGCTCGGCCCAGGGCGGCGGTGGCCGCTCGGCGGTCATGCCCGGCTCGGGCGGCGGGGGACGGGGCGGCAGCGGGGTCCGCATGGGCTCGTTCATGCAGTGGTCGCTCCCGTACGGCGCACCCTCGGCGGCCAACTGGATCGCCACGATGGCCACGCGCCACTTCCACGAGTTCGGCACCACCGAGGCGCAGCTCGGCGCCATCGCCGTGAACGGGCGCCGCAACGCAGCGCTCAACGCCAAGGCCGTGTACCGCGACCCCATGACGATCGACGACTACCTCGCGTCGCGCGTGATCTCGTCGCCGCTGCGGCTCTTCGACTGCGACGCACCGTGCGACGGCTCGACGGCCGTGATCGTGTCGGCGCCGGAGACGGCCGTCGACCTCCGCACGGCGGCGCCGCGGGTGGAGTCGGTCGGCACAGCAATCCACGGCCGCCCCTCGTGGGACCAGTGGGACGACCTCACGACGATGGCCCTGCGCGATGCGAGCGCCCAGCTCTTCGCCGCGTCCGACCTGACGCCGGCCGACGTCGATGTCGCCGAGCTGTACGACGGCTTCAGCTTCATCGCGCTGTGCTGGCTCGAGGCGCTCGGGTTCTGCGGCAGGGGCGAGGGCGGCGCCTTCATCGAGGGCGGCGCCAACATCGCCCGCGAGGGCGTGCTGCCCCTGAACACGCATGGCGGCCAGCTCTCCGGTGGCCGCCTCCACGGCTACGGCTTCCTCCACGAGGCCTGCATCCAGCTTTGGGGCGAGGGCGGCGACCGCCAGCTCCCGACCCAGCCCGAGGTGGCAGTGGCCGGCGCCGGCGGTGGCCCGCTGGCGGCCAGCCTGTTGCTCACGCGCTCATGAGCCGAGGGATTCGGTGCAGCCGGGCCTCACCGTGCTGGTCATCGATCTCGAGACGCTGATCCATTCGAAGAGTGGCACCGGCCGCGACAAGGACGCGATGCACGTCCGAAACCTCATGCGATTGCGGGAGTAGCTGGCCCGCC
>JACDCH010000239.1 GCA_013694495.1 Acidimicrobiia bacterium
CGGTTCTTTCATGGCCCTTCCCCCTGTGCTGTCACCCGAACAACGCACGGCAGCCCTCCAGAAGGCGGCGGCGGCGCGGCGTTCGCGGGCGGAGTTGAAGGAGCGGCTCAAGATGGGCTCGCTCTCCCTCGCGGACCTGCTCACGCAGTCCGACGACGACGAGGTCGTCGGCAAGACCAAGGTGCTCGCCGCCCTCGAGGCCCTGCCCGGCGTGGGCAAGGTCAAGGCCCGGCGGGCCATGGAGGAGATCGGCATCGCCGAGACCCGTCGCCTGCGGGGCCTCGGTAAGGAGCAGCGCGTGAAGCTGCTCGACGCCTTCTCGGCCTGACCCCGCCTGCCACCGCGACTCCCGCCGATCGGCGATGCCGGTCGCACCGCGCCCGGTGAGGCAAGCTCCCGGGCGTGTCCTTGCCGGTGCTCGTCACGATCTCGGGCCTGCCGGGATCGGGCACGTCCACCGTGGCCCGAGCCGTCGCCGAGGCCCTCGGGATCGAGCGCCTCGACGGGGGGACGGTGTTCCGGGCCCTCGCCGCCGAGCACGGCCTGACGCTCGTCGAGTTCGGGGCGCAGGCCGAGCGCGACCCGGCGATCGACCTCGAGCTCGACACGCGCCTGGCCGCCCGGGCCGCCGCCGGCGACGTCGTCCTCGAGTCCCGGCTGGCCGGCTGGATCGCCACCAACGAGGACCTCGACGCCACCCGCGTGTGGATCGCCTGCGCCGAGGACGAGCGGGCCGGCCGGGTGGGGCGACGCGACGCGCTCGACGTCGACGCGGCCCTGGTGGCCAACCGGGATCGCGAGGCATCCGAGGCGGCCCGTTACCGCACCTACTACGGCGTCGACATCGCCGACCTCAGCATCTACGACCTCGTCGTCGACTCGACGACCCTGCCTCCGCCGACGATCGTCGAGATGATCCTGCAGAAGGCGGGGACCGACCGTTTCGGGCCGAACGGGTGAGCGTCTGCTAGGTTCGGCGGTCCCCCGGAAGGCTGCTGAGAGGTCGCGCGCACCGATGACCACCCGCCATGACTCGATGGTCAACCCCCGTATCGAGGATCTCCTCGGTGCCGCGGGCAACAAGTTCACGCTGGTCACGCTGGGCGCCACCCGGGCCCGGCAGATCAACGCGTACTTCAACAAGCTGGGCGACGGCCATGCCGAGATCCCGCCGCAGGTCGCCTCGGTCGCCCGCAAGCCGCTCTCGATCGCGTTCGAGGAGATCGCCGAGGGCCTGATCATCCCCAACTTCGACCCCGAGCCCGAGCCCGGCGACGAGGGCGACGCAGGGCCCGCCGAGGCCGCCGAGGGCGGCGGCGGCGGCTGAGCCCACCGGGCAAACAGGGGACAGGGCGGTGACGCTCCAGGGCCGGCGCGTGGTGCTGGGCGTGTCGGGCGGCATCGCCGCCTACAAGGCGGTCGACGTGTGCCGTCGGCTTGTCGACGCCGGCGCCCACGTGGCGCCCGTCCTCACCGAGGGCGCGCTGCGCTTCATCGGTCGCACCACGTTCGACGCGCTCGGCTCCGAGCGGGCCCACGTGAGCCTGTGGGACGACGAGCACCCCATCCCGCACACGAACCTCGGCCAGTCAGCGGACCTCGTGCTCGTGGCCCCCGCCACCGCCCGCGTGCTCGGCCTCTACGCCGCCGGCATCAGCGACGATCTGCTGACGAACGTGTTGCTCGCCACCCGGGCCCCGGTGCTCGTGGCTCCGGCCATGCACACCGAGATGTGGGAGCACGCATCGGTGCGCGACAACCTCGCCACGCTGCGCCGCCGGGGCGTGCACGTCGTCGAGCCCGGCATCGGTCGCCTGGCGGGCGGCGACGTCGGTGCCGGCCGGCTGGCCGATCCTGCCGACATCGTCGAAGCGGCCGAGCGCCTCCTCGCGCCCGCCGACCTGGCCGGGCTCAAGGTGATCGTCACCGCCGGCGGCACCCGCGAGCCGATCGATCCGGTGCGCTTCATCTCCAACCGCAGCTCGGGCAAGCAGGGCCACGCGCTGGCCGACGAGGCCGCCGCCCGGGGCGCCTCCGTCACGCTCGTCACCACCGTCGACCGCCCGACCGCGACAGGAATCGACGTCGTCCGGGTCGACACCGCGGCCGAGATGGCCGACGCCGTCTTCGCCGCCAGCGATGCCGCCGACGTGGTGATCATGGCCGCCGCGGTGGCCGACTTCCGGCCGGTCGCCGTCGCCGCCCACAAGCTGAAGAAGGTCGATGGCCCACCCGAGGTCCGGCTCGAGCCGACGGTCGACATCCTCGCCCGGCTCGGCGCCCGCAAGCGCCCCGGTCAGACCCTCGTCGGTTTCGCCGCCGAGACGGATTCGGTGGCGGCCAACGCTCGCGACAAGCTCGTGCGGAAGGGAGCGGACCTCGTCGTGGCGAACGATGTGGCTGCCCCCTCCGTGGGCTTCGAACACGACACGAACGCCGTCGTCATCCTGGGGCAGCACCGCCCCGACCAAGAGGTCGCGTTGACCGACAAGCGGGCCGTTGCCCGAGCGGTCCTCGACGCCGTCCTCGCCACCAGAGAGCAGAACCAGGAGCCTCCCGCCCCATGACCGCGAACTACACCTTCACGTCGGAGTCCGTCACGGAGGGTCACCCCGACAAGATGGCCGACCAGATCTCCGACGCCGTCCTCGACGCCATCCTCGCCGAGGACGCGATGGCCAGGGTGGCCTGCGAGACGATGGTGACCACCGGCCTGGCGATCGTCGCCGGCGAGATCACCACGACGGCCTACGTCGACATCCCCCGCATCGTGCGGGAGACGATCAACGGCATCGGCTTCGACAACGCCAACATGGGCTTCGACGGCAACACGTGCGGCGTGCTCAGCAGCATCGACCCGCAGTCGCCCGACATCGCGCAGGGCGTCGACACCGCCTACGAGACCCGCACGGGCGCATCGGGCGAGGACATCCTCAACAGCCAGGGCGCCGGCGACCAGGGGATGATGTTCGGCTACGCCTCGGACGAGACCGACGACCTCATGCCGCTGCCCATCTGGCTGGCGCACCGGCTCGCCCACCGCCTCTCCGAGGTGCGCAAGGCCGGGATCCTTCCGTACCTGCGGCCCGACGGGAAGACCCAGGTCACCTTCGACTACGAGGACAACCGCCCCGTGCGGCTGCGGACCGTGCTCATCTCCACGCAGCACGCCCCTGGCCTCGACGCCGAGACCCTCATCAAGCCCGACCTCGTCGAGCACGTCATCCGCCCGCTGATCCCGCCGGCGTTCCACGACGACGACTACGAGGTGTACGTGAACCCGACCGGCACGTTCGTGCTGGGCGGGCCCCACGCCGACTGCGGCCTCACCGGCCGCAAGATCATCGTCGACACCTACGGCGGCTGGGCGCGCCACGGCGGTGGCGCCTTCAGCGGCAAGGACCCGTCCAAGGTCGACCGCTCGGCGGCCTACGCGGCCCGCTGGGTCGCCAAGAACGTGGTGGCGTCCGGCGCCGCCGCCCGCTGCGAGGTGCAGGTGGCCTACGCCATCGGCGTGGCCCGCCCCGTCTCGCTCATGGTGGAGACGTTCGGGACCGAGACCGTCGAGGCCGCCAAGATCAGCGCCGCGGTCGAGCAGATCTTCGACCTGCGCCCGGCCGCCATCCTCCGCGACCTCGACCTCCGCCGCCCGATCTACAAGAAGACGGCGGCCTACGGGCACTTCGGCCGCTCCGAGAAGGACTTCACCTGGGAGAAGACCTCCCGGGTCGACGACCTCAAGTCCGCCCTGGGGCTGTGACCCCCCCGTTCTTCGGCCCCAGCGTCTCAGCCGCTGAGACGCACCTGCCAAAGAACGAGGGGTGATCGCCAGGGTCCTGCCGGACCTGCCGGCGGTCGACAAGGAGTTCGACTACCAGGTCCCCGACGCCGTCGGGGACCAGGTGCGCGTCGGGACCATCGTGCGCGTCGACCTGCACGGCCGGCGCGTCAGGGGGTGGGTCACCGCGGTCGACGGCGAGCCGGCGGCGGGGGTCGATCCCGCCACGCTGAAGCCGCTGGCGAAGGTGTCGAGCCAGGGCCCGCCGGCCGGCGTCGTGGACCTGGCGCGGTGGGCGGCGTGGCGCTGGGGTGGCCGGTGGGTGCACCTCC
>JACDCH010000436.1 GCA_013694495.1 Acidimicrobiia bacterium
ACCGCCACCCGGGCCTCGAGCCCCTCGTGGTGCACCCGCCCCGGGTCGCCGGCGGTGCCGGCGCCGAGCCAGGCCAGCATCGCCTCGCGGGCGGCGGGGCGCAGCGGCGACGTGGAGGCGTGGTCGAGGTAGTGGCGGGAGGCCGGCAAGTCCCTATTCGACGGACGTGACGCACACGGCGTCGCCCCGGGCCACGCTCGCCTCGGTGGCGGTGGCGGCATCGCCGTACAGCGCGCCCAGCATCCCCCGGACCATGCCCCGGTCGACGGCACAGATCACGGGGTGCTCGATGGCGGCGTCGCCGAACGGGCAGTGCTCGCTGACGATGCGGAGCTGACCGCTGCGGCTCTCGGCGTGGGCCGCGAACCCGTGGGCGGTGAGCGCGTCGGCCACCGTGTGCAGGGCCGACCGGAACGACTTGGCCGGATCGCCCTCGGCGTGGACGGAGCCGGCCATGGCCCGGCCGTACTCGGCGCCCACCTCCTCGGCCATGGCCTCGGCCTCGGCCACGGGCAGGCGGGCGAGAGCCTTGCCGAGCAGCGTGACGAGGAGGTCGTCGTGGCGCACCGGGAAGTCGAGCGGCATGGCCCGGCCGCTCACGCGGTAGCGCTTCGACGGGCGGCCGGCGAGGCCCGTGCCGCTGCGGGCGGCCGACACCTCGAGGTAGCCGCCACCGGCCAGCTTCTCCAGGTGGTGGCGGGCGACGTTGGGGTGCAGCTCGAAGCGCTCGGCCACCTCGGCCGCCGTCAGGCCGTCGCCTTCCTCGTGCGAGAGGGCGCGGGCGTACAGGTAGATGTCCCGCCGGGTGGGGTCGCCGAACGCGGACGTGATCGCCGTGACCGCGGAAGCGAAATCGACCCCCGAGACCGCGTCCGAGATCGAGCCCCCCGAGCGGACGGCCGTCGGGACGCCGCTCGGAGACGGCGTCACCGTCGACCCCGGCCGTGCACCCACCCGAGTCCCGGCGGCCGGGGAGCGAGCGATGTCGCGGGCCATGACCCCGGTAGGTTAGGCCCCTCATGTCGCTGACCGAACCCCAGGTCCTCGAGGCCCTCCGCCCGGTCGAGGATCCCGAGCTGCACCGATCGATCGTCGAGCTCGGGATGGTGAAGGGGATCGCCATCGAGGGCGGCGCGGTGCAGGTCCAGATCGCCCTCACCGTCGCCGGCTGCCCCCTGCGCAACGAGATCACCAACCGGGTCACCGACGCCGTGATGGCCCTCGACGGCGCCACCCAGGTCGACATCGGTTTCGGCGTGATGACCGACGAGGAGCGGGCCGCCATCCGCCAGCTCCTCCACGGGGACCCGGCCGCCACGGCCGGCAGCCAGCCCGCCCACGGCCACGCCCAGGGGCGCAAGGTGCCCTTCGCCGATCCGTCGTCGCGAACCAGGGTGCTGCTCATCGCGTCGGGCAAGGGCGGCGTCGGGAAGTCGTCGGTCACCACCAACCTGGCGGTGTCCCTGGCCCAGCGGGGCAAGTCGGTGGGCGTCCTCGACGCCGACGTCTACGGCTTCTCGATCCCCCGCATGCTCGGCGTCGACAACCTGCCCGTCGTCATCGACTCGATGCTGATCCCGCCGGAGAGCCACGGGGTGCGGGTCATCTCGATGGGCTTCTTCGCCGAGGAGGACACGCCGGTCATCTGGCGGGGCCCGATGCTCCACAAGGCGCTCGAGCAGTTCCTCACCGACGTCTTCTGGGACGACCCCGACTACCTCGTCATCGACCTCCCGCCCGGCACCGGCGACGTGTCGCTCTCGCTCGCGCAGTACCTGCCCCGGGCCGAGGTGTACATCGTCACCACCCCGCAGCCCGCCGCCCAGAAGGTGGCCCAGCGAGCCGGCTTCATGGCCCGGAAGGTGAACCTGCAGGTGCGGGGCGTGATCGAGAACATGACGTACTTCCGGGGCGACGACGGGACGCGCTACGAGCTGTTCGGCGAGGGCGGCGGCCAGGAGCTGGCCGAGCTCTTCGAGGTCCCGCTGCTCGGCCAGGTGCCGCTGGTGCCGGCGCTGCGCGAGGGCGGCGACGACGGCTGGCCCATCACGATCACCGACCCGACCTCCGAGTCGTCGCAGGCCTTTGTCGGGATCGCCGAGCAGATCGACACCGTCCTCGCCCCCACCCGCCGCGGCCACAAGGAGCTCAAGCTCCTCAACTGATGTGCAGGAACCGGACCGAACCGTCCGGCTGCTGCACACCAGTTGGCGACCAGCGCCGCCTCTGTCGCGCCCTTGCCCTTGACCTCCAGAAGGGTGACCTACGCGCTGAGGAGGGCGTCGGCGAGGGGGCGGATGTCGCCGGTCTTGAGCACCAGGGCGACGTCGAGGCGGGCCATCTCGTCGCGGACGAACTGGCCGGCGACGGCGGTGTAGGCGACGATCCGGAGGTCGGGGTCGAGGCCGCGGAGGCGGGGGATGGCCTCGAAGCCGGTGCCGCGCGGCATGAGCAGGTCGAGGACGACACCGTCGGGCCGGGTCGACTCGCAAACGCCGACGACCTCCTCGCCGCTGGCGGCCTCGCCCACGACCTCGAAGCCGGCCAGCTGGAGCTGCAGGCGCAGGAGGAACCGGACGTCCGGCTCGTCGTCGGCCACCACGACGCGCATCACGGCGGCGCCGGCGCCAACGGGAGGACGAGCGCTACCTCGGCCCCGCCCCCTTCGGCCTCGCCGATGACGAGGCTGCCCCCATGGTGGGCGACGAGGGCGGCGGCGAGGGCCAGGCCCATGCCGATCCCGGGTCCGGCCGTGACCGCCCGCTCGCCGCGGAAGAACGGCTCGACCGCCAGGGCCCGGTCGGCGGCAGGGATGCCGGGGCCGGCGTCGCGCACCGCCACCCGGACCGAGTCGCCCTCGACTGCGGCGGCGAGGACGACCGGGAGAGCGCCGTAGCGGACGGCGTTGTCGAGGACGGCGGCGAGGGCCCGCCGCAGCCCGCCCTTGTGGATCAACACGGCGAGGCCGTCGGGCACGTCGAGCTCGAGGTCGAGGCCCTCGGGCAGGTCCTCGAGCTCGGCCCAGGCGGCGCGGGCGGCGTCGACGACGTCGGTGGGGACCGGCTCGGACACCGGCAGGGCCGTGCTCACGCCGGCGCTGACGAGCAGGTCGTCGACCAGCGACTCCGCCCGCCGGGCGGCCCGGCGCACGGCGGCGTGCAGGTGCTCGGTGGCCTCCGGGTCGCCCTCGGTCGTGCCGAGGAGCTCGGCGAGCCCCCGGAGCGTCGTGATCGGCGTCCGGAGCTCGTGACCGACGACGTTGATCATGCGGCGCCGGAGGAGATCGAGGTCGGCCTTTTCGTCGCCCATGGAAGCGGGAACGTAGCTCGCGCTTGTCTAGTCTCGACCCTCCCGCCCGCCACGCCGTGAGGAGCCTTCAGGTGGATGTCCGCATCGGGATCATCGACAGCCCGCGAGACCTCGAGATCGAGCTGTCCGAGGACACCGATGTCGACGCGCTCCGCAAGGAGATCGGCGAGCTGCTGACCCGGGTCGACGGCGTCCTCTGGCTCACCGACCGGAAGGGCAACCACATCGCCGTGGCCGGGCCCAAGGTCTCCTACGTCGCCATCGGCGCCGCCGGGGTGAAGGACCGGATCGGCTTCGGCTGAGGCAGCCGCCATGGCCGGACCCCCGTTGCTGGACCGGCGGCTGCTGTTCGTCACCGGCAAGGGTGGCGTTGGCAAGACCACGGTCGCCGCCGCCATCGCCCTCCTGGCCGCCGAGCGGGGCAAGCGCACCCTCGTCGGCGAGGTCGACGCCAAGGGCAACCTGGCCGACTTCTACGAGGTCCCGGCCACGAGCTTCGAGCCCCGGGAGCTGTTCCCGAACCTCTGGGCCATGACGATGCACACCGAGGACTCCCTCAAGGAGTACCTGCGGTTGCAGCTCAAGATCCCGTTCGTCGCCCGCCTCGGCCCGCTGGCCCGCACCTTCGACTTCGTGGCCAACGCCGCACCGGGGGTGAAGGAGGTCCTGGTCGTCGGCAAGTTCCTGTGGGAGGTGCGCCAGCGCCACTACGACCTCGTCGTGGTCGACGCCGTCGCCACCGGGCACGTCGTGGCGCAGCTGGCTGCGCCGCAGGCCCTGCGGGAGCTCGTGAAGGTGGGCCTCGTCCGCGAGCAGACCGGGTGGATGCTCGACCTGCTCGGCGACCCGGCCACGACCGGTGCGGTGATCGTGGCCAGCCCCGAGGAGATGCCGGTCAACGAGACGATCGAGCTCGCTGGCCGCATCGAGAACGAGACCAACGTCGACCTCGCCGCCGTCGTGGTGAACCGGGTCCTGCCCGAGCTGTTCAGCCGGGGCGAGGAGGAGGTCTTCGAGCGCCTGCAGGCGCCGGAGGGCATGGCCGAGCTCGTCGGCGCCGTGGGCGGCCCGGTCGACGTCGTGCTGTCGGCCGCCCAACTCGCCGTCACGCTGCGCCGCACCCGGGCCGGTCACCTCACCCGCCTGCGCGAGGGGCTGCCGTCGGACATGGAGCTGCTGTACTTGCCGGAGCTGTTCACCCGGCACCACGGGGTGCGCGCCACCCGCCAGGTCGCCGAGGCCCTCGGCGAAGAGCTCGGGTTCTAGGTGGCCAAGCCCCGCAAGCCCGAGGCGGCGCCGACGCTCGAGCGGCTCTTCGCGGCCAAGGAGATCGTCATCCACTGCGGGTCGGGGGGCGTCGGCAAGACCACCACCGCGGCCGCGGCGGCCACGATGGCCGCCATCCACCAGGGCGGGCGCGTGCTCGTGCTCACCGTCGACCCGGCCCGCCGCCTCGCCAACGCCCTCGGCATCGAGCGCTTCGGCAACGTCGAGACCCGCGTGCCCGACGCCGCCTTCGCGGCGGCCGGCGTCGAGCCCCGGGGCGAGCTGTGGGCCGCCATGCTCGACACCAAGCAGGGCTGGGACGACCTGATCAAGCGGCACGCCCCCGACGAGAAGACCCGCGACGCGATCCTCGCCAACCCGCTCTACCAGAACCTCATGAACCGGTTCGTGCAGAGCCACGACTACGTGGCGATGGAGCGCCTGTACGAGCTCCACTCGAGCGGGACCTACGACCTGATCGTCGTCGACACCCCACCGACCCGCAACGCCATCGACTTCCTCGAGGCGCCGGCCCGGATGGCCGACTTCTTCTCCTCACGGCTGCTGCGCTGGCTCACGGCGCCGGCCCGCAGCCGCGTCGTCAACTTCGCCAGCAAGCCCTTCTACACCGTGGCCGACCGCATCCTCGGCACGCAGTTCCTGCAGGACATCTCCGAGTTCTTCCTGCTGATGCAGGGGATGTACGGCGGCTTCGTCGAGCGGGCCCAGGCCGTGGAGAAGGTGCTGCACGACCGGCGCACCACGTTCGTCGTGGTGTCGACGCTGGAGTCGGCGCCCGTGCGAGAGGCCGAGTTCTTCATCGAGGAGCTGCGCACCCGCAAGCTCCACCTCGGCGCCCTCGTGCTGAACAAGGTGCTGCCGTCGTCGCTGCTCGATCGCAAGGCGACGACGACGGCGCGCATGCTCGAGGACAAGGCAGCGGGCGTCGCCGCGGCGGTGGCAGAGCCGCTCCAGGCCGAGCCCGAGCAGCTCGCCCGGGTCCTGAAGGAGGTCGGGACCAGCTTCCTCAACTTCCAGGTCGTCGCCCAGCGCGAAGCCGAGACCCGAGCCGAGATGGCCGCCGTCCCGGAGGTGGTGGCCAGCGTGCCGTACTTCGACAGCGACATCTACGACCTGAGCGGCCTGGTGCGGCTCGGCGCGGCGATCTGGCGCTGACCGGTCGACCCGGCGCAACCTCGGGATGCGCCTCGACATGATCGCCGTCGACCGGGCCCTCGCCGTGCGGCTCGACACACCTGGATCGACCACACCGAGCGTGCCGCCGAGCGCCCGTCCGACCACGCCGCCCTCATCGCCGACTTCGACCACGACGTGCCGGCCGCGTGAGCGCCTTCCGTCGCTACGACGGCTCGAGCGTGTCGCAGTCGTAGACGTACCAGACGCGCAGGCGGGCGTCGGCCTTGACCCGGTCGAACCACGCCGCGCTGACGTCGAGGGCCCGGCCCGCCGGGAAGCCCCTCGCCTCGTAGTGCGCGGCCTGCTCGCCCTCGGGCACCCGGTGCCGCATGACGCCGACGACGGCCCGCATCCACGTGTCGTAGTCGACGCCTTCGATCGGCGGGAACACCGCCGCCGTCGGCCGGTCGCCGGCCGGTCGCGGCTTCGGCGCGGCCTCGCCCGGGGTGGTGCTCCGAAGGTCGGCCAGCAGCCCCGAGAGGGCCTGCCGCACCGAGCCCGTGTCCGGGTACAGCTGGGCGTCGGAGCCCGAGCTCTTGAAGTCGTCCCAGTCGATGTCGACCTTGCTGGCGTTGCCGGCGTCGACGACCACCGGCACGACGATGCCAGGGAACAGCCGCCCGGGGCCGTCGAGGATCTTGCGCACCTTCCAGAGCCGGTTCGGCACGCGCCACGTCCCGCTGACGCGGTAGGTCGCCCACCCGGGGACCTCGACGTCGAGCTCGAGGTCCCAGCGCTCCTTGCCGAAGGCGTGGCTGGCGAGACCGACGAGGAAGAACTCGTCGCCGTCGGATTCGCTGGTGCCGGGCCGCCGAGCCGAGGCGATCGTCGCCCGCCCCCTCACGTCGCGCCGACCCACGCGTCGCAACGTAGGCGCGCCGGCGATCACCAGGGGTCGATGCAGGGACGCTTCTTGCCGGTGCGTGGGGGCGGAGGCGGCGCTGCCGCGAACGTCGTGGCGATCCAGCGCCGGGAGTCGGCCGGGTCGATCACGTCGTCGATCTCGAAGTACGTGGCCGTGTTCAAGGCCTTGCCGTGCTCGTACATCCGGTCGACCATCGTCTGGAACGTGGTCTCGCGCTCATCGGGATCGGCGATGGCCTCGAGCTCGTTGCGGTAGCCCAGGCGCACGGCGCCCTCGAGGCCCATGCCCCCGAACTCGCCCGTGGGCCAGGCCACGCAGAACAGCGGGGCCTTGAAGCTGCCCCCCGCCATAGCCTGGGCGCCGAGGCCGTAGCCCTTGCGCAGCACGATCGTCCCGAACGGCACCGTGAGGCTGGCTCCGACCACGAACAGGCGGCTGGCGTGGCGCACGAGGGCGGTCTGCTCGGCGTCGGGCCCGACCATGATCCCGGGCGTGTCGCACAGGAACAGCACCGGCAGGTCGAAGGCGTCGCACAGCTGCAGGAAACGGGCCGCCTTGTCGGCGCCGTCGGCGTCGATGGCGCCGGCGAGGTGCGACGGGTTGTTGGCCACGATGCCGAGCGGGCGGCCCTCGACCCGGGCCAGGGCCGTGACCATGCCGAGCCCGAAGCCGGCCCGCAGCTCGAGCACGGAGCGCTCGTCGGCCAGGCCCTCGAGCACGGCCCGCACGTCGTAGACCTGGCGGCGGTTCTCGGGGATGACGGCGCGGAGCGCCTCCTGAGGTGCGCACGTCCACCCGTCGACCGCGCCGGCGAAGTACGACAGGTACTGCTTGGCGACGGCGACCGCCTCGGCCTCGTCGGCCACGACGACGTCGACCACGCCGTTGGTCACCTGCACGTCGAGCGGGCCGACGGCCTCGGGCGGGAAGACGCCGAGGCCGCCGCCCTCGATCATGGCCGGCCCGCCCATGCCGATGTTCGAGCCGGCCGTCGCGATGACGACGTCGCAGCAGCCGAGGATGGCGGCGTTGCCGGCGAAGCACCGGCCCGATGCGATGCCGACCATGGGCACGAGCGCCGAGAGCGCGCCCCACAGGGCGAAGGCGAGGCAGTCCAGGCCCGACACGCCGTTGCCGTCGGTGTCACCGGGCCGGCCGCCGCCGCCCTCGGAGAAGAACACGACGGGAAGCAGCTGGCGTTCGATCACCTCGAACAGCCGGTCCTTCTTGGCGTGGTTCTGCAGGCCCTGGGTGCCGGCCAGCACCGTGTAGTCGTAGGAGAGGAC
>JACDCH010000449.1 GCA_013694495.1 Acidimicrobiia bacterium
GCGCTGGCGCACGCCAGCGCCGACCACGGCGACCACGCCGGTCACGGCGGTCACGGCCACGGCGAGCCCCACGAGTCGCCCTGGACGATGGTCACGCCCCTCGTGCTGCTCGCCGGCCTCGCCCTCGCCGGTGGCGCCCTCAACCTCCCCTTCACCGACGACACGAAGCTGCTCGAACACTGGCTCCACCCCGTGCTCGAGTTCGTCTCGGCCGACGGCGGGCATCTCCCCACCGAGGCGCACATCGACGTCGCCACCGGCGTGAAGTTCGCCCTCGCCGGCGCCGCGGTCCTCGCCGGCCTCGTGGGGATCCTCTACGCCGCCGCCGTGTTCCTGCGCCGCCGGGCCCGGGCCGTCGAGCCCGAGCTCCTGGCCCGGGGCTGGCGCTACGACGAGGCCGTCACCGGCTTCGCCGCCGGGCCCGGCCGCCGGGCGTTCGACGGCGTGACCGCCTTCGACTCCACCGTCGTCGACGGCGCGGTGAACGGCACGGGCTGGGTGGTGCGCTCCGTCGGCTCCCGGCTGCGGGTCGTGCAGAGCGGCTACGTGCGGGGGTACGCCCTCACGCTCGCCGTCGGCGCCGTCATCGTCGTCGGCTTCCTGCTCGGACGGGCCGGCTGATGCACGAAGAAGCTGCGCTCTCCTTCGACATCCTCACCTCGCTCGTCGCGGTGCCCGCCGTCGGCGCCGTGCTGGTGGCCCTCGTGTCCCGCCGCCGGCCCGAGCTCACCCGCCAGCTCGCCCTGCTGATGTCGTTGCTCACCGGCGCCCTCGCCGTGTGGCTCATGCTCGACTTCCACGCCGGCGAGGCCGACTTCCAGTACCAGCACACCTACACCTGGATCCGGGAGCTCGGCATCAGCTGGAAGGTCGGGGTCGACGGCATCTCGCTCTTCCTCGTGGTGCTCACCGGGATCCTCTTCCCGCTGGCCATCCTCGGGGCGAAGCCCCACCACGACAGCAAGCCGTACCACGCCTGGCTGCTGCTGCTCGAGGCCGGGTGCATGGGCGTGTTCCTCGCCCTCGACCTCTTCATGTTCTTCGTGATGTTCGAGATCGTGCTGGTCCCGATGTACTTCCTCATCGGCGGCTGGGGCTACGGCGAGCGGGTCTACGCCGCCATGAAGTTCTTCCTGTTCACGATGCTCGGCTCGGCCTTCATGCTCGTGTCGATCATCACCCTCGCCTTCCTGCACCGGCGGGGCTCGGGGGGCGACCTCACCTTCGACCTCGTCACGATCGCCTCGAACCTCGGGCCCGACGTGCTCAGCCAGAACGCGGCGCGCTGGCTGTTCCTCGGGTTCGCGGTGGCCTTCGCCGTCAAGGTGCCGCTCTTCCCGCTGCACACCTGGCTGCCCGACGCCCACACCCAGGCGCCGACGGCCGGATCGGTGATCCTCGCCGGCGTCATGCTGAAGCTCGGTACCTACGGGTTCCTGCGCTTCGGCATCTACCTGTTCCCCGAGGCCGCCCGCTGGTTCGCGCCGCTCTTCCTGACCCTCGGCACGATCGGGATCATCTACGGGGCGATCGTGGCCACGATGCAGAAGGACCTGAAGCGGCTGGTGGCCTACAGCTCCGTGGCCCACCTCGGCTTCATCGTCCTCGGCTCGTTCGCCATGACGAACCAGTCGCTCCAGGGTGCGGTGCTCCAGTCGGTCAACCACGGCATCACCACCCCGGCCCTCTTCCTCCTCGTCGGCTTCATCTACGAGCGCCGCCACACCCGCCAGATCGCCGAGCTCAAGGGCCTGCAGAAGGCGGCGCCCGTCCTCGCCGGCGTGTTCACGCTCGTGATGCTGAGCTCGATCGGCGTGCCCGGCCTCAACGGCTTCAGCGGCGAGTTCCTGATCCTCATCGGCTCCTTCCTCACCGCCCGGTGGTGGACCGTCGTCGCCACCGCCGGCGTGATCCTGGCTGCGCTGTACCTCCTGTGGGCCTACCAGCGGGTGTTCCACGGCGAGCCCGACGGCGACAACGCAAACGTCGCCGACCTCAAGCTGTCCGAGGGCCTCGTCCTCGCGCCGCTCCTCGCCCTCATCGTGTTCCTCGGCGTGTACCCGAAGCCGGTGCTCGAGCGCATCGAGCCCTCCGTCGAACGCCTCATCGAGCACGTCGAGGCCAACAGCAACTACCGCGAGCCCGAGCCGGTCGGCGCGGTCGAGGCCGGCGGCCACGGTGAAGGAGCCGCCGAGGACGGCGGCGGGGCCGAAGGGGAGGGGGGCTGATGCTCGCCCAGACCGCAGAGCCCATCGTCACCCCGTCGATCGATTGGGCCGCCCTCGCCCCGATCCTGAGCCTGGTCGGCGCGGCGTGCGTCCTCCTCGTGGTCGACGCCCTCTCGCTGCGCAAGCCCCGGGCGGGCGGCTACGCCTTCTTCACGGTGCTGGCGGCCGTCGCATCGATCATCACCGCGGTCCCGTTGTGGCGAGAGGTCACCGACCCCGACCGGGGGCCGTTCACCATCCTCCAGGGCGCGCTCGGCGGCGCCCTCGGGATCGACGGCTTCAGCGTCTTCTTCATGTTCGCCATGGCCGCGTCGGTGATCCTCGCCGCCCTGCTGGCCGACGGCTACCTGCGCCGGGAGGGCCTCGACGGCCCCGAGCTGTACGCCCTCGTGCTGCTGTCGGCGTCGGGCGGCATGGTCATGGCCTCGGCCAACGACCTCATCGTCACGTTCCTCGGCCTCGAGATCCTGTCGATTGCCGCCTACGTGCTGTCGGCCATGCACCTGCGCCGCATCCAGAGCCAGGAAGCCGGCATCAAGTAC
The DNA here is from genome assembly GCA_013694495.1 of Acidimicrobiia bacterium. GTDB lineage: Bacteria > Actinomycetota > Acidimicrobiia > Acidimicrobiales > JACDCH01 > JACDCH01. The sequence goes on from JACDCH010000449.1 coordinate 2,771, forward strand.
TTCGTCCTGGGGGCCTTCAGCTCGGCCTTCTTCCTCTACGGCATCGCCCTCGTCTACGGCGCCACCGGCTCCACGAAGCTGGCCGGCATCGCCGGGTTCCAGCTGCCCATCCCCGCCACCGAGGCGTTCGGCGCTTCGGTCGACCCGAGCCAGCTGCTCTCGGGCACGATCCACACCCCGCCGCTGCTGCTCGCCGGCATCGGCCTGCTGCTGGTGGGCTTCGGCTTCAAGATCGCCGCCGTCCCCTTCCACACCTGGACGCCCGACGTCTACCAGGGCGCGCCGTCGCCCGCTGTCGTCTACATGGCCTCGGGCGTGAAGGCGGCCGGCTTCGCCGGGCTGCTGCGGGTCCTCACCCTCGGTTTCGGCCGCTTCGTCGACGACTGGCAGCCGATCATCTACGGCCTGGCGGTGGCCACGCTCCTGGTGGGCTCGATCCTCGCCGTCATCCAGACCGACGTGAAGCGGCTGCTCGCCTACTCGTCGATCAGCCACGCCGGCTTCATCCTCGTCGGGGTGCAGGCCGCATCGGAGCGGGGCGTCTCCGGCGCGCTGTTCTACCTGGCGGCCTACCTGTTCATGGTGGCCGGATCGTTCGGCGTGATCACGGTGCTGACCCGGCGCGACGAGCAGGGCGCGGGCCTCGACGACCTTCGCGGCCTGGCCCGCCGCCGGCCCGTGCTGGCCTTCACGTTCACGGTGTTCCTGCTGGCCCAGGCCGGCGTCCCGTTGACGTCGGGGTTCGTGGCCAAGTTCGAGGTCCTCGCCGCCGCGGTGGAGGCGAACTCGTACTACCTGGCCGTAGTAGCGATGGTCTCGGCGGTCATTGCCGCCTACCTCTACCTCAAGATCGTGGTCGCGATGTACATGAGCGACCCCGAGGGCGACGAGGTCGTCGACACCCGCCGGGTGCCGTTCGGGGCGAAGCTCGCCCTCGGTGTGGCGGCCGCCGCTACGGTCGTGTTCGGCCTGCTCCCGGGCCTGCTCGACGACCTCAGCAACGACGCGGTGCTCCCTGCGACGGTCGATGCGGCCGAGCAGCCGGCCCCGTAGCCCCGACGTGCCCGCCACTTGGTGCCCCGTTCGGACCTTCGCATAGGCTCGCCCGCCGTGTCGGAGTTCCTCCGCAGCTACCTCACCGTCGGTGTCTTCTTCGGTGTCGGGGTAGCCATCCTCTACAGCGTCCTCGCGCTCGGCGGGCTCCTTCGGCCCACGCGACCGCAGCCCCAGAAGTACATCGCGTACGAGTCCGGGGTCGATCCGGTGGGCTTCGGCTGGAGCCAGAGCCAGATCCGCTACTACATCTTCGCCCTGCTCTTCGTCATGTTCGACGTCGAGGCGGTGTTCATCTTCCCGTGGGCCACCCGCCTGGAGTACTACGACGTCTTCGGCCTCGTGGAGATGGTCATCTTCATCGTCGTGCTCGCCCTCGGCCTGGTCTACGCCTGGCGCAAGAACGTCCTGCGCTGGATCTGATGATGTCGCCCTCACTCGCTCGCTGGCGCCCGCTCCGTTCGGGCGAGTTCGAAGGACCTCGCTCCGCTCGGACTCGGCGGTCCTCGGCCCCCTCGTTCCTCGGGGGCACTGCGGCCGTTGCCCGGGGGCTCCGCCCCCAGACCCCCGGGCGCCTCCGGCGCTCCGGACCTGTTGGGAACGCCGACCAGTCCGACTCCGGGGACTGAAGGCGCCACCATGGGTCTCGTCGAGAGCGGCAAGGTGCCGAAGCCGCTCACCAGCCTGCTCAGCACGTCACGCAAGTTCTCCCTCTGGATGTACCAGTGGGGCCTCGCCTGCTGCGCCATCGAGATGGCCGCCGCGTTCATGCCCCGCTACGACGTGATGCGCCTCGGCGTGATCCCGCTGCCGGCCAGCCCCCGCCAGTCCGACCTCCTCTGCGTCTCGGGCACGCTCACCGACAAGATGGCGCCGCCTCTGCGCCGGCTCTACGAGCAGATGCCCGACCCGAAGTACGTGATCTCCATGGGTTCGTGCGCGAACTGCGGCGGGCCGTACTGGGACAGCTACTCGGTCACCAAGGGCTGCGACCAGATCGTCCCGGTCGACATCTACGTGCCCGGGTGCCCGCCTCGGCCCGAGACCCTGCTCGAGGCGATCGTCCTGCTGCAGGAGATGATCCAGAACGAGGACATGGGCGAGCGGTGGAGGGGAGATCCGATTGTCCTCCGCTGACGCCCCCGCCCCCGAGGCGACTGCCGTCGAACCGGAGGCCGAGCCCACCGACGACATCCGGTCGGGGCTGCTGGCCACGCTGGAGCTCGAGCTCGGCGAGGCGATCGTCGAGTCGCACCTGAAGCCCGGGATCGGGCTGTGGGTGCGGGTGACCACCGAGGCGTGGAACGACGCCGCCGTCGCAGCCCGCGACAAGCTCGGCTGCACGTTCTTCGACTTCCTGTCGGGGATCGACTGGATGCCGTCGCCGTTCGGCCGCTACGAGGTGGCCGACATCGACACCGAGGTGTCGCTCGCCGAGAAGGTGGCCGCCGCCCGGGCCGCCGACCGCATCAGCGGCTACGCCGGCGGCGACACCCGGTTCCAGGTGTTCGCCCGCGTGGTCAACGTCACCGCCCACCACGACGTGGTGCTCAAGTGCGACGTGCCCGAGGACACCCTGACCGTGCCGACGTGGAGCCGCACGTACGCCGGGTCCAACTGGCACGAGCGCGAGGCGTGCGAGATGTTCGGCATCCGCTTCGACGGCCACCCTGACCTCCGCAAGCTCTACCTCCCCGGCGAGTTCGAGGGGCACCCGCTGCGCAAGGACTTCCCGCTGCTGTCGCGGGTCGTGAAGCCGTGGCCGGGGATCGTCGACGTCGAACCGATGCCGGGGGAGGTCGCGGCCGACGGCGACGCGGCCGAGGAGGAGGTCGACGGATGACGCTCACCCAGCGCGACGAACTGCGGGCCTACGCCCACCACGCCACCGACGCCAGGGTCAACGTCGAGCTCGAGACCGAGGGCATGACCCTCAACATCGGCCCGCAGCACCCCGCCACCCACGGGACGCTGCGGATCGTGGCCAAGCTCGACGGCGAGCAGGTCATCGCGGCCGAGCCCATCACCGGCTACATGCACCGCGGCTACGAGAAGCTCGTCGAGGTCCGCACCTGGCCGCAGATCAACACCCTGGTCAACCGCATCGACTGGGTCGGGAGCTTCTCCAACGAGGTCCCGTTCATCCTCGCCTGCGAGCAGCTCATGGAGATCGAGGCCCCGCCCCGGGCCCGGGCCATCCGCACGATCCTCTTCGAGCTCGCCCGCATCGCCAACCTCGTGCTGTTCGCCGGCGACATGGCGTTGCAGCTGGGCGCCCAGACCGCAGCCATGTACGCCTTCCGCGACCGGGAGTACGTCCTCAACCTGCTGGAGTCGGCGTCGGGCGGCCGGTTCCACCCGAACTTCGACCGCATCGGCGGCCTCAAGGACGACCTGCCGAAGGGTTGGATCGACGACACCCGCGCCGCGTTGGTCAAGATCCGCGAGTTCTGCGACGAGATGGACCTCCTCGTCACCGGCAACGAGATCTTCGAGGCCCGCACCCGCGGCGTCGGCATCATCCCGGCCGACGTCGCCCTGTCGTACGGCCTCTCCGGTGCCAACCTCCGCGCGTCGGGCATCGACTGGGACCTCCGCCGCGACGGCGGCATCAGCGGCCTCGCCTACGACGACGTCGACTGGAAGGTGTGGACGCACCCGGACGGCGACTGCTTCGCTCGCTACTGGGTCCGCCTGCAGGAGATCCGCGAGGCCGCCCACATCACCGAGCAACTGCTCGACAAGCTCCCGGCCGGCCCGATCATGGCCAAGGTCCCCCGCATCGTGAAGGTGCCGGCGGGCGAGGCCTACGTCGAGACCGAGAACCCGCTCGGGGCGATGGGGTTCTACGTCATCAGCGCAGGCGACCTCGGGCCGTTCCGGGTCAAGATCCGCACGCCGAGCTTCAACAACATCTCGGTCGCCTCCTGGGTGATGCGGGGCGTCTACGTGCCCGACATCGTCACGATCCTTGCCAGCCTCTACTTCATCCTCGGAGACATCGACCGGTGAGGGTGTTCGCCGAGCTGTCGTACTGGCAGCAGACCACGTTGCGGTCGGTGGGCGTGCTGCTCGCGGTCCTGCTGCCGGCCGGCGCGTTCGTGCAGCTCTTCCTCTTCAAGCTCGTGAGCTTCATGCACAACCGGCTCGGCCCCAACGAGGCCGGTCCGAAGGGCTCGCTGCAGCTGCTGGCCGAGGTGGGTAAGTCGTTGCAGAAGGAGGACATCGTCCCGGAGAAGGCCGACCGGGTGCTGTTCAAGATGGCGCCCTACCTCGTGGTCGCCTCCGTGCTGCTCGTCTACGCCGCGGTGCCGTTCGGCCCCGACGCCTGGTTCACCAACCTCGACGTCGGCATCTTCTACATCCTGGCCGTGTCGTCGATCTCGGTCATCGGCATCCTCATCGCCGGCTGGGCGTCGGCCAACAAGTACTCCCTCTTGGGTGGTCTGCGGGCGGCCGGCCAGCTCATCGCCTACGAGCTCCCGATGGTGCTGGCGGTGGTCGGCGTCGTCATCCAGGCCGGCACGCTCAACCTCCAGGGCATCGTCGGCGCCCAGGCCAACGGCGAGATCTTCGGGTTCGGGGGCCTCGGCAACCCGTTCGTGCTCACGCAGTTCATCGGCCTCGCCGTGTTCATGATCGCCATGCAGGCCGAGCTCACCCAGACGCCGTTCGACATGCCCGTCGCCGAGTCCGAGCTCGTGGCCGGCTACATGACCGAGTACTCGGGCCTGCGCTTCCTTCTGTTCTTCATCGGCGAGTTCGCTTCAGCCGGCGCCTTCGCCGCCGTGGCCGCAACGCTGTTCCTAGGTGGGTGGTACCTGCCGGGCCTCTCCCTCACGGCCGACTACATGAACGTGGTCGGGCCGCTGGTGCTGTTCGGCAAGATGCTGGTGCTCGGCTTCATCGTGTTCTGGGTCCGCTTCACGTTCCCCCGCCTCCGGGAGGACCAGCTCCAGCGCTTCGCCTGGACGGTGCTCATCCCGATCTCCCTCCTCAACATCCTCGCCACGGCAACACTCAAGGTGGTCTTCTGATGGATTCCACCCTCCGGGTTCGTCGAGTCCATGTCGTGAAGGGATCGATCTGATGCCGAAGCCGCAGCTGCCGCACGTCCCCGGTCAGGGGCTCGCGAAGGGCGTCAGCGTGACCATGGGCGAGATGGTCCGCACCATGTTCCCGAACAAGGGGCTGAAGAAGCTGATCCCGTCGCCCGCCAAGGGCGCGGTGACGGTGCAGTACCCGAGGGAGAAGGAGGCGCCCACGCCCCGGGCGCGCGGCGTCATCGCCCTCAAGGAGGAGAACTGCACGGCCTGCATGCTCTGCGGCCGCAGCTGCCCCGACTGGTGCATCTACATCGAGGGCCACAAGGAGCTCGCCCCGCCCCGTCGCGAGGGCGGCAAGCCCCGCCAGGTCAACAAGCTCGACCGCTTCGACATCGACTACTCGCTGTGCATGTACTGCGGGATCTGCGTCGAGGTCTGCCCGTTCGACGCGCTGTTCTGGAGCCCTGAGTACGAGTACTCGGAGCCCCGCATCGCCGACCTCCTGCACGACAAGGCTCGGCTCGGCGAGTGGATGGAGACCGTCCCCGACTTCGAGCCCTACGAAGCCGGGTCGGAGGCCAAGGTCAAGAAGGTGCCGCGGTGATCCTGGCGGCCGAGGAAGCCCTCGTCGCCCAGAACATCTTCTTCGGGCTCATCGCCGCGGGGACGATCTTCGGCGCGCTCCGGGTGGTCACCACCAAGAACGTCGTGCACGCCGCCCTGTGGCTCGTGCTCGTGCTCGCCGGCGTCGGCGCCAACTTCCTGCTGGTCGGCGCCGAGTTCACCGGTGTCACCCAGGTGCTCGTCTACATCGGCGCCATCGTCGTGCTCTTCCTCTTCGGCACGATGCTCACCCGCTCGCCGATCGGGCGCGACGAGGATGTCGACAACCCGGCGTGGTACCTCGGCCTCATCGTGGCCGTGCCCCTGCTGGCCCTGCTCAGCTACGCCGTCTGGGACCAGTGGGGCGACGACCACATCGACTCGCTGACGCCGGCCGCGGCCCAGACCACCGCCGACGTGAGCGACTCGATCTTCTCCACCTACCTCGTCGCCTTCGAGGCCATCGGCTTCTTGCTCACCGCCGCCCTCATCGGCGCCATCGTCCTGGCCCGGAAGGAGTAGCGGTGCTCCTCAACCAGTTCCTGCTGCTCGCCGCCGTGCTGTTCTCGATCGGCGTCTACGGCGTGCTCGCCCGCCGCAACGGCGTGCTCGTGCTCATGTCGATCGAGCTCATCCTGAACGCGGTCAACATCAACCTCGTCGCCTTCGGCGCCTACCACGGCACCGTCTCCGGCCAGGTGTTCGCCCTGTTCGTGATCGCCGTCGCCGCCGCCGAGGTCGGGGTCGGGCTGGCGATCGTGCTGCTCCTCTACCGCAACCGCCAGTCCATCGCCGTCGACGAAGTCTCGTCGATGAAGGGTTAGGCCCGATGTCCTCCCTGCTGCAGCACGTCTGGATCCTGCCGGCCCTCATGGGGCTGTCGTTCCTGACGATCCTGTTCTTCGGCAAGAAGCTGCCCTACAAGGGCGCCGAGATCGGCATCTTCTCCGTCGGCGTCTGCCTGCTCCTCGCTCTCGGGTCGGGCGTGGCCTGGATCGACCGGTCGAACAACCCGCCCGAGGAGCACGGCGCGACCGCCACCGCCGAGCACGCGGGGGAGGAGGGCGCAGCCGAGGAGGAGCACGCCGAGGAGGAGGGCGCCGCCACCGACGAGGAGGGCGCCGCAGGGGAGGAGGGCGAGCACGCGGCCGAGGAGGGCGGCGAGGAGGAGCACGCCGTCCCGCCCGTTCTCACCGAGAAGACGTGGTTCTCGTCGGGCGGGGTCGACTTCACCGTCGGCACCTTCGTCGACGGGCTCAGCGTGATGATGCTGATCGTCGTCTCGATCATCTCGCTGCTCGTGCACATCTACTCCACCGACTACGTCGGGGGCGACCGCCGCTACACGCACTACTTCGCGTTCCTGTCGCTCTTCACCGCCTCGATGCTGATGCTGGTGATGAGCCGGAGCACGGTGCAGTTCATCACCGCCTGGGAGCTGGTCGGCCTGTGCTCCTTCGCGCTCATCGGGCACTGGTGGGAGGAGAAGCCGAACTCCGACGCCGCCCTCAAGGCCTTCCTCACGAACCGCGTGGGCGACGTCGGCCTCCTCGTCGGGATGATCATCCTCTTCTTCGCCGCGGGGAGCTTCGACATCCCTGCCATCAACGAGGCCGCGGCCACCGGTGAGATCCGCCACTTCCTGCTGCTGGTGGCGAGCTGCTGCCTCCTCGCCGCCGTGATGTCGAAGTCGGGGCAGTTCGTGCTGCACACCTGGCTGCCCGACGCCATGGCCGGCCCCACACCGGTGTCGGCCTTGATCCACGCCGCCACCATGGTCGTGGCCGGCATCTTCATGGTCGCCCGCTTCTACGGCGTGTTCTGGGAGGGCTTCTCCATCGGGACGGCCCACGTGAATCCGCTGGCCGTGGTCGGCGCCGTCACCCTCCTCTTCGGCGGCCTGCTCGCCTTCGTGCAGAGCGACATCAAGAAGGTGCTCGCCTACTCCACGGTCTCGCAGCTCGGGTACATGGCCATGGCCCTCGGCGTGGGCGCCTGGACGGCGGCGGTGTTCCACCTCTTCACCCACGCCTTCTTCAAGGCCGGGCTGTTCCTCGGGTCGGGCTCGGTCGCCCACTCGGTCCACAGCTTCGACATGAAGCAGGACATGGGCGGCATGAAGCGATTCATGCCGAAGACGTTCGCCACGTTCGTGGTCTGCTCGGTCGCGCTTGCCGGGGTGCCGCCGCTGGCCGGGTTCTGGAGCAAGGACGAGATCCTCGCCGGCGCCTCGGGGTCCGGCGGGCTGTCGGGCTACCCGGTGATGCTGTGGATGGGCATCGTCGGCGGCGGGCTCACGGCCGCCTACATGACCCGGTGCATCTACCTCACGTTCTTCGGCGAGCCCCGGGGCAAGGCGGCCGACCCGCACCACGCGCCGCACGAGTCCGGGCCCCGCATCGTCGTCCCGCTCTACATCCTCGCGGGCCTCGCCATCGTGGCCGGCTTCGCCAACTTCCCGTTCGGCCCCGAGTCGATCAAGCTCCGCTTCGAGCACTACGTCGAGCCGGTGGCGGGCTACTTCCCCGAGATCTCGCACCCGACGTTCACGCTCTGGATCGCGGTGGCCTCGACGGGCCTCGCCCTCGTGCCCATCGGGCTCGCCTACCTCTACTACTGGCAGGGCCGCTTCCACGGGCTCACCGAGCGGGTGGGCCTGGCCCGGGCCGGCCACACGCTGCTTGTGAACAAGTACTACCTCGACCACCTCTACACCGGGGTCATCGCGAACGGCACCAAGGGTCCCGTCGCCCGGGCCACGTACTGGTTCAACCAGAACGTGCTCGACGGCATCGTCAACGGCACGGCCACGGTCGCCGTCGCCGTGGCCAACTGGACGTACCGCTACATCGACCAGGGCGTCGTCGACGGCACCATCAACGGCTCGGGCGCGGCGTCGAACGGCATCGGCCAGGCCCTCCGCCAGTTCCAGACCGGCCGGGTGCAGCAGTACGGCGCCCTCCTGTTCGGCGGTGCCGTCGTGCTCGCCGGCATCTTCGTGTTCGCCATCTAGGAAGAGAGAGCGATGGAAGCCTTTATCGACGACTGGGGCCTGACGGCGGCGCTGTTCCTGCCGCTCGTCGGCGCCGTCATCATGATGTTCGTCCGCAAGGAGGACGAGGCCGCCCACAAGCAGATCGCCCTCCTCACCTCTGTCGCCGTCCTCGCCGCGCTGGTGGCCGTGGCCGCGGTGTTCAACTACAACGACGCCGGCCGGCTCCAGAGCGTGATCGACAAGGAGTGGATCCCGGTCATCGACAGCCGGTACCACATCGGCGTCGACGGGATCTCGCTCCCGCTGCTCCTGCTCACCGGGCTCATCGTGCCCCTGGTGATCATCTACTCGTGGAACCACTTCCCCGAGCCCCGGAACCCGAAGGCGTTCCTCATCCTCATCCTGATCCTGCAGACCGGCATGGTCGGCACGTTCGTGGCCCAGGACCTCATCCTCTTCTTCGTCTTCTTCGAGGTCGTCCTCCTCCCGATGTACTTCATGATCGGCGTCTGGGGCGGCGAGAACCGGATGTACGCGGCGATCAAGTTCTTCCTGTTCACCGCGTTCGGCTCGGCGTTCATGCTGGTCGCGTTCCTGGCCCTCTACTTCCTGTCCTCGGATCCCGTCACCGGGGCCCACACCTTCCAGATCCCCGACCTGCCGGACGCCGCCACCGGACTGGCCTCGGGCACGGCGTGGCTCATCTTCGGCGGCATGTTCCTCGGGTTCGGCATCAAGGTGCCGATGTTCCCGTTCCACACGTGGCTGCCTGATGCCCACACGCAGGCACCCACCCAGGGCTCGGTCATCCTGGCTGCGGTCATGCTGAAGCTCGGCACCTACGGCTTCATGCGGATCCCCATCCCGATCCTGCCTGACGCCGCCCGCGACTGGGCGCCGATCATCGCCGTGCTCGCCGTCATCGGCATCATCTACGGCGCGCTGGGGTGCCTCGCCCAGACCGACATGAAGCGCCTCATCGCCTTCTCGTCGGTCGCCCACATGGGCTACACGATGCTCGGCATCTCCACGCTCACGAGCTTCGGGTTCAACGCCGCGCTCATGGGCATGGTCGCCCACGGCCTGATCACCGGAATGCTCTTCTTCGTCGCCGGCTCCATCAAGGAGCGGTTCCACACCCTCGAGATCAAGCGCCTCGGCGGCCTGCTGCTGCAGGCCCCGCGCCTGGGGTGGATCCTCGCCTTCTGCTCGATGGCGTCGCTCGGCCTCCCCGGCCTGGCCGGGTTCTGGGGCGAGTTCCCCGCCATCCTGGCCGCCTACCAACCGGCCGAGGGCCTGCCCGTCGAGCTCTTCCGGGTGTGCATGGTGGTCGCCGCCATCGGCACGGTGTTCGCGGCCGGCTACCTGCTCTGGCTGCTGCAGCGCACGGCGTTCGGCACGCCCAAGGAGGAGTGGGAGGGACACCACTTCCACGACGTCGAGACGCCGGAGTGGCTGGCCTGGACGCCGCTCATCATCGGCATCGTCGCCCTCGGCATCTACCCGAACTTCGTGTTCGACATCACCGACGGCGGCGTGCAGAGCGTCCTCACCGCCTTCTCGGGGGGCTAGGCCACCGTGCCCTTCGTCGCCCCGTACCTCGACTACCACGCCTTCGCCCCGGAGCTCGTGCTCATCGCCACGTTCGTGGCGGTGCTCGTCGCCGACCTGATCGGGGAGCGCAACAAGCCGCTCCTGGGCACGATCGCGGGCCTGGGCCTGCTGGGCTCGATGGTGCCGGTGCTCACGCTGGCGGTGGCCGACGAACCGGTGCGGGCCATGTTCGGCGGCGGCTACGTGGTCGACAACTTCGCCCTGACGCTCAAGGCGCTGTTCATCATCGGCGGCTACGTCGTGATCCTGCTCTCCACCAACTACATCGCCGAGGGCGACTTCTGGGAGGGCGAGTACTACCTGATGCTGCTGGCGTCGATCCTGGGCATGACGATGATGGCGTCGAGCCGCGACCTCGTGCTCATCTTCGTGGCCCTCGAGCTGCTCTCGATCCCGGCCTACATGCTCGCCACGTGGCGCAAGCGCGACCCCAAGTCGAACGAGGCGGGGCTGAAGTACTACCTGATGGGCGTGTTCGCCACCGCGATCATGCTCTACGGCATGTCGCTCATCTTCGGCGTGACGGGCCAGACCGGCCTGGCGGCCATCGCCGCCAGCCCGGCCATCGCCGGCACCGCGCCGGTGATCACCCTCGGCGTGGTGTTCGTCATCGCCGGGTTCGGCTTCAAGGTGTCGGCGGTGCCGTTCCACACGTGGGCGCCGGACACCTACGAGGGCGCGCCGACCCCCGTCACAGCGTTCCTCTCGGTGGCGTCCAAGGCCGGCGGGTTCGTGGCCCTCACGTCGTTGTGCCTGGTGGGCTTCGCCACCCAGGAGGAGGTGTGGCAGCCGCTGTTCTGGGTGCTCGCCGCCCTGTCGATGACGGTCGGCAACCTGCTCGCCCTGCGCCAGACGAACATCGTCCGGATGCTCGCCTACTCGTCGGTGGCGCAGGGCGGGTACATGCTCGCCCCGCTGGCCGTGGCCGGCCACAGCATCGACGGGCGGCGCGAGTCCATCGGCGCCCTCGTCGTGTACCTGCTCGTGTACGGCGCCATGAACCTCGGGGCGTTCGCCATCGTCATCGCCGTGGCCCGCAAGACCCGCAGCGGCGAGATCTCGAGCTACGGCGGCCTGTTCCAGTACGCCCCCGGGCTCACCGTCGTGATGACGGTGTTCGTGTTCGCCCTGGCCGGCATCCCGCCGCTGGGCGGCTGGTTCGCCAAGTTCGTGATCTTCAAGGCGCTGGTCAACCCGGGGACGAGCGCCGGCTACGCCCTCGCCATCGTCGTCGGCGTCAACTCCGTGATCGCGCTCTTCTACTACGCCCGCATCGCCCAGCAGATGTGGATGCAGCCGGTGCCCGACGAGGACCGCACCCCGATCCGGGTGCCGCCCTCGCTGGTCGGCGCCCTCGGCATCTGCTGCCTCGTGACGCTCGTGCTGGGCGTGCTCCCCGGCCTCGTCGGCGAGATCGGCGACCTCGCCGAGCTCGCCTCCGGCCGATAACCCACGTTCTTCGGCAGGTGGGTCTCAGCTGTTGAGACGCTGGTGCCGAAGAACGATGGTGGGCGGGTGACGGGGTTCGTCGACCGGGCCGATCGCGAGGGGCCGCTGCCGTACTCGGCGTTCGTCGAGTGGGCCTTGTACGACGACGAGATCGGCTTCTACGGCGGAGGCAGCGGGTCGGCGGGCCGGCGGGAGGGCGACTTCCTGACGTCGCCCGAGGTCGGTCCGCTGTTCGGCGCGGTGCTGGCCCGGGCCGTCGACGGGTGGTGGCGGGCGCTGGGGGAGCCGGACCCGTTCGTGGTCGTCGAGGCCGGCGCCGGGCCGGGGACGCTGGCCCGCACGGTGCTCGTGGCCGGCCCCGATTGCGGGCCGGCGCTGCGCTGGGTGCTGGTGGAGCGCTCCGCCCGCCAGCGCGAGCGCCATGCCGCCCATCTGCCCCTGACCCCGGCCGAGATGGCGTTCGGGCCCGAGGACGCCGACAGCGACCGGCCCCAGCCCGCGGGCCGGGGCCCGCTCGTCGTGAGCCTGGGCGAACTGCCCCGCCTCGGCGCGCCG
>JACDCH010000452.1 GCA_013694495.1 Acidimicrobiia bacterium
GGGCCAGCGCGTCGAGGCCCGAGACCCCGGTCGGGGCCCCCGCCGCGACGACGGCGCCGCCAGCCGAGGCGACGACGACCGCCAGCAGCAGCACGCGCGGCGGGCGCGCCGCCAGGTCCGGTACGAAGCGGAGCACCGCCGCCACCAGCAGCAAGGCGGCCGCGCCACCAACGAAGAGCGTCATGTCACGTCCGACCCGGCATCCCGGCGCCCGAGACTACGGTCGGCCCCGATGCGGATCGTGGTCACCGGCGGCGCCGGGTTCATCGGCGCCAACCTCGTCCGCCGCCTGCTCGAAACGGCGAACGCGAGGTCGTCGTGCTCGACGACCTCTCGACCGGCACCCGGAGGAACCTCGAGGGCCTCGACGTCGAGGTGGTCGAGGGCTCGATCACGGACATGGGGTACGACTCGGTGGCCACCTTGCTGGCGGCGTACGGGCTCACGGGCTCGAGGGTCAGGCCTTCGTGGCGGCCAGGCCAGCCCGTATCCCTGCGAGTCGGCCTCGAGGCGACGGTGGCGTGGTTCCAGGAGGCCCGGCCCGAACCGGCCAGCTCCTGATCCGGTCGCGGCCGCGCTCGGGGTCGGCGCACCACAGCCCCGCAGGAACGTCGCCTACCGTGCGGAGGTGGCTGGGGCGCGGGATCATCACGACGCGTTCGACACGCTGCGGGTCCTGGCCGCGCTCGTGGTCGTGTTCTGGCACGCCTATCCGCTGACCGGGCATCCCCACCCGGTGATCCCGCTGCTCGGTCGGAGCGGGACGACGTACGGGGCGTTGGCGGTCGGGGCGTTCTTCGCGATGAGCGGCTACCTCGTCACTGCGAGCTGGCGCCGACGGCCGGCGGCGGACCGGTTCGTCCGGGCCCGGGCCGGGCGCATCTTCCCCGGCCTCGTCGTGTGCATCCTGCTCACCGCGCTCGTGCTGGGTCCGCTGGTGACGGCCTCCGCCGGCTACTTCTCCGAAGGCGAAGAGGTCAGCGGGTACGTCGTGCACGGCGCCACCCTCTTCCGGATCCAGGAGGAGCTTCCGGGGGTGTTCCTCGACAACCCCTACCCGGCCATCGTCAACGGCTCCCTGTGGTCGCTGCCGTACGAGTTTGTCGCCTACCTCGCCGTGCTCGTCCTCGGGACCCTCGGGGTCCTGCGCTCGCGCTGGTCCGGGCTCGCAGCCGTGGGAGTGCTGGGCGCGGCGTTCGTCTGGCTGCAGGCCCGTGGTGCGCCGCACCTCCTCGACCGAGGGACGGCGTGGTTCGGCCTGAACCTGTACGACGGCGTGCACGTGGGGCTGTTCTTCGCCGTCGGCATGGCGAGCCTGCCCGCCTACGAGGCCATCCGCCGGCACCGCGCCCTCACCGTCGGCCTCGGCGCCCTCGTCGTGCTCGCAGCCTCGCTGGCCGAGGTGCGGGTCGGGCAGACCGTGGGGTTCTCGATGGTTGTGGTGGCGGTCGGGACCGCTTCGTGGCGGCCGGCGCGTGAGCTGCGCCGGCTCGGCGACCCGTCCTACGGGGCCTACATCTACGCCTTCCCGATCCAGCAGCTCCTGGCGGGGGCGGGGATCGGGTCGCCGGTCACGATGTTCGTCCTGGCCGCGCCGCTCGCGTTGCTGGCCGGCTACGCCTCGTGGCACCTCGTCGAGCGCAGGTTCGTCGTGCGGTCGAGGGCGCGCGAGCCGGATGCGGTGGGCGTCCCGTCGTGATCGGCGTCGTCGACAGCCGTCTCAGCGGGCCCGGGCCGGGTTCCCCACCACGACGTCGCCCTCCATCACGTCGCGGGTGACGACCGCACCGGCACCGACGAAGGCCCCGGCGCCGACGGTGAGGCCCTGCAGGACCACTGCGCCGCTGCCGATCGTGGCCCCGGCGCCGACCTCGACCGACCCGGACACGTTGGCCCCGGGGTAGACGCTGGCGAACGGGCCGAGGCGCGTGTCGTGGCCGACCGTGGCGTTGTAGTGCACCTGGACGTGGGCGCCCAGGGTCACCGACGACGACACGTGGGCGCCGCCCAGCAGCAGACAGCCATCGGCGACGGACGTCTCGGGACCGACGATGGCCCTGGGGTGGATGAGGATCGCGGGCCGGAGGCCGAGCTCGGCGGCCCGCTCGGCCACGCACTGCCGAGCGGCGGCCCCTGCGATGCCGACGATGAAGGCGTCGACGCCGGCGACGCCCGCCAGATCGGCCGGGGCCACCACCGGCAGGCCCCGGACCCGGGTGCCCGCCAGCGCGTCGTCGGCGAACGCGACCACCGCGAGATCGAGGGCGAGGGCCACGTCCAGCGCCTCGCGTCCGACGCCGCCCGCCCCCAGGATCGCCAGCGCCACGGCGCCATCGTCGCACCTCGCGACGCCTACGGTCGGTTCGTGGTCCAGCGGCGCCTCCAGCCCGTCGACCGCGCCGGGTCGGCGATCGTCGTGCTGGCC
>JACDCH010000468.1 GCA_013694495.1 Acidimicrobiia bacterium
GGCCCGACGGCGGCGCCGCCGCGAGCGGCTGGTCGAAGGTCGGCGGGACGTAGGCCGGGCACGACGGCGCAGCGAGCAGGAAGCGGATGCTCGCCCGGCACGCCCGCCGCATCAGATCGACCGCGTCCTCGGGCAGGAGCCACCCGTCGGCCACGGCGCGGTCCGTGTACGTCGCCATGCTCGCCACGTAGGAAGCGTGCGACCCGTAGAGGGCCAGCAGCTCGAGGTCGGTGAACGGGATCGTCACGCCACCGAGCTGGCACGTCGTCGACTGGTAGCGGGCCACGGGCACGTCGATCGGGGGCAGGCGGATGCCGCCGAGCGTGTTGCCGTACTGGTCCGTGGCCAGGACCCCGCCCGCGAACGCGAACCGTGGGCCGTTGTCGGGTGCCCCCTCGCCCGCCACCCAGCCGTCGAGCTCGTGCAGCGCGGTCGAAGTGGCGTAGTGCATGGGCATGGCGGCCCCCGCCGCGACGCACACGGCGAGCAGCGGGCTCAGCACCTCGCCGTAGTTGCCGGCGCCGTCGAGCACCGCCCGGAACTGGTCGGGGGTCTGCTTCGGCAACCCGGCCGCCACTCGGGGGCCGTGGCCGAAGATCGACTGGTACCCGATCCAGTGGTCGGCGTGGGCCGCGCCGGCGACCTCCCACAGCCGGTAGTTGGGGTCGACGGTCGCCGGGTCGACGCCGTCGGCAACGGCCTCGAAGTCGCTGAGCAGGTGCAGCACCGGGACGGGCGCTCCCACGGCGAACGCCTTGTCCCCGGGGACGTTGCCGTGCACGAGCACACCGTCGATCGCGCCCACGGCGGCCGGGTGCGCCGGCAACCACTCGCTCACGTAGTCGGACAGGCGGTTGGCGGACTGCGACTGCCCGGCGGCGAGGATCCGCTCCACCCGGCCCAACCCGAGCGAGCCCATCGGGTCGACGCTGCCGGCCGGCCCGGGCGCCTCGAACGCCCGCGCCACCTGAGTGAACAGGTCGAAGGCCCAAGCGTCGCCGGGGTGGTCGAGCGAGGCGTAGCGGACCGGGTCCCAGGTCTGGGGCGTGAGGGCCGGCAGGCAGCAGAGGCCGGCCGCCTGGGCGCTGACGTGGACGTAGGCGAACCCCTCCCGCAGCAGCATCTCGCGGGCGAGCATCGTGTCGACCGCGTTCTCGAACTGGGCGGTGACGTTCACCCAGTCGAGGAGGACGGTGCCGTTGAAGTCGGCGGGCGACGACGGCCGGGTGACGATGATCCGGGTGGTGTACGGCGCCGGCGTCCCCGCCGCGTCCACCGCCGTGCCCGACACGAAGAGCTCCTGCTCCTCGTAGCCGAACGGAGCGAGGTCGAAGTAGCTGTCCCACAGGGCGTGGCCCCGCAACCCCGGGGGCGGCGCGGTGAGCAACGGCACCGGGCCGGACCCGAGCTGCGTCGGTGCCGCCGGCTCAGCCGGTGCCGCGGCGGCCGGGAGCCAGCTCAAGCAGGCCAGCGCTCCGAGGAGCACGGCCGCCCTGATCGTCGCCCGCATCAGGGGTTGGGTTCGACCTCGCCGGCGCCGGACCTCCCCGGACCCCCGCCGAGTCGCCTCGGACGGCGGTCGGCGTCAGGCGACGTAGGCGCGGAGGACGTCGAGCTCGTCCCGCAGGGCGGCGGCTTCGTCGGCGCGACCGCAGGCCTCGAACCGGGCGACCGTGTCCTCGCAGTCGGCGATCTCGGCGCGGAGGACGGCGACCAGGTCGGCCTCGGCCAGGAGCAGACGGGGATGATCGACGAGCCGGCCGACGGCCTCGGCCGGCCCGACGGTGTCCAACGGCGGCGCCTCGGCGTTGGCGATGGCGGCCAGTGCGGTGCGCAGCACGTTCACCGGCCGCGGTCGCGGGCCTTCATCGCGGTCGTCAGGTCGGCCCGCAGCCTCTCCTCGAGCGGGAGGCCGGACGGGTGCGCACCGGCGACACCGTCGGAGGCCATGCGGCGACGGTACCGACGCACCCCAGGGGTCGAGAGCGAGAATCGACCGGGCGTCAGCTACCCCACCGCCGACATCGCCGGGCCGACGGTGCACACCTCCCGATGCATGGCATGATCGTCTCGGGCCGTGGTCGGTCAGTCATCGTCGAGCCCGTCGCAATGACGAGTCGGTGGGCAGCACACGGAGGGTCGCTGGTGGAAGGCATCGAGGCTGCGTTCCGAGCCACCGCGGATCCCGTGGGTGCCCGGGTGCGGGTCCGGTTCGAGGGTGAGCTCGACGAGGCCACCACGGAGGTGGCGTGGTCCGTCGTCGAGACGGCGGCCGAGCGTGACGGCTCCGACATCGAGCTCGACCTGTCGCAGGTGACGTTCATGAGCTCCGTCGGCCTCGCCGTCCTGATCCGGTGCCAGTCGCTGGTCGAGGAGCCACGCCGGCTGGTGCTCGTCGAACCCTCCCCCATCGTCCGGCGGGTGCTGACGGTCACCGACACCGCCCAGCTCTTCGAGATCGAGCCACCCGACGCGGCCCCGCCCGCCGGGGACACGGTGGCGGGCGCCGCCTGACGGCCGGAGCCGTCGTTCAGAGGAGGGCGTCGAGGCGGACCGCGGTGGCCTCGAGTTCAGCAGCCCGGCCGGGGGCGAACGCGTTGTAGGCGAGGTGCATCAGCCCGATGTGGAGCTCGTAGCACCGGAGCCGGGCGTCGAAGTCGGGTACCTCGAGGCCGATGGCGGCGTGGTGGTCGAGCACGGCCCGGCGGACGTCGAGCGCCCGGAGGCCGGCGTGCCACGGCGTCCAGAACGTGAACCAGGCGACCTCGTACAGGAAATCGCCGTAGCTGAGGCAGCCCCAGTCGAACACCGCCTCGAGCCGGGCGCGGTCGGCGTCGACGAGCACGTTGCGATTGAGGAGGTCGAGGTGGAGGACGTGCTGCAGATCCGGGCAGGCAGGGAGGACCTCCGCCAGCGCCGCCCGGCCGGCCTCGAACAGGCGGTCGAGCTCCGGCATGGCGGCGAGCTGCCAGCGCCAGCCGCTGACCCGGTCGCCGGGCCGGTCGACGAGGAGGTCGAGCAGCCATTCGGCCCACGGCTCGGGCCGGGCGTCGGGCGCAGTGGGGACCGCCCGCATGGCATCGAGCCCGCGGAGCACGGCGGGCAGTACCCGCTCGAACCCGGTTGCGTCGAGCTCCTCGAGGAACGTCCCGTGGTGGCGCTCCGAGATCGCGTAGGCGCCGTCGAACGCGTCGCCGATCTCGAGCAGGCGCGGCACGGGGAGATCGGGGCCGCCGAACGCCATCGCCGCGTCGTCCTTCTCGAAGTCCTCGCGCCAGAGGCCGAACCGCGCCACGAGCTCCTGCCCGCCCGCGCTGAACCCGAACGCCTGCGACCAGTCGCCGCCACCGAGCCGGGCGACGTCGTCGACCCGGCCGTAGCGAGCGCGGAGGAACGCCTCGGCCTCCTCGACCGGGACGACCGATCCGTTCACACCCGGTCGAACACCTCGGCGAGGCCGCTGAGCAGCCACTCGTGCTCGGCCGGCACCGGGCACGGCAACGGCACGCGGAAGCTGAGGGCCTCGACGAGCTCGACGGCCGGTCCCTCGAGCCGCAGCGCACCGTCCGGCGCGTCACCGTCCCGGACGACGACCCCGTCGCCCACCTCGACGACGAAGCGGACGTCGGGGTCCGAGGCGGCGACGGCGACGGCGCCGGTTCGCCCCCGGGAGTGGGCGACGGCGAAGGCGGGGCTGAGGGCGGCGCCGTAGGTGAGGCAGCCGGCGATCTCGTCGTCGTCCTCGACGGGGGCGAGGCCGAGGGGCAGCACGATGTCGCGCTCGTGGATCCACGCGTCCCACAGCGCGTGCAGCACGACGGCTCGGAGCGGGACGTGGCCCGGCGGTGCCTCGGCGAGCTTCGACCACGCCTCGTCGTCGAGGGTCTCGACCGCGCCCGCCAGCGCCTCGTTCGACGCCACGAAGTCCGCCAGCACGGCCGCCGGTGGCTGGGCCCGGCCGGCGTCGACCAGCTCGGCCGGCGACGCCACCGGATCGAACGTCGTCAGGAAGCGGGTCGGCTCACCGGCCAGGCCGGCGCCGATCGAGAACGTCCAGAACTGGTTCGTGCTCACGAGGTGGGCGACGACGTCCTTCACGGACCACGCTTCGCACCGGCTGGGGGCCGCCCACTGGGCGTCGTCGAGCCCACCCAGCACGTCGGCGAGGCGGCGGCGCTGGCGGAGCAGGGGCACCGCTGGGTCGCCGAGTGGCCGGTCGAGGCGGAGGAACGACGGGTCGTCGTAGCGAGGGGTCAGCTGCACGACGAGGGCCCACCGATGCGATCGCTGCTCATCGCCGCAGCATGCCAGGCACCGGTCGGGCTCAACGCCCGAGATCGGCCAGAACGGCGCGGATCGCCCGCCACGATCGGGCGACGATGTCGGGGTTGGTGTCGCGGTAGTACGGCAGCGCCTGGACGGCGGCCGACGTCGCCCACGCCCGCCCTCGGAGCCACATCTCGTCGTCGACGAAGCCCAGCGCGGCGCGGTACTCGGCCCGGCCGGTGGCGTCGAAGAAGCTCCACGCCAGCATGAGATCGACGGCCGGGTCGCCCACGGCGAGCCCGCCCCAGTCGATGACGCCGCTCAGGTGGCCGTCGAGGACGAGCAGGTTCCCGTCCATGAGGTCCCCGTGGACCCAGACCGGCGGTCCGTCCCACGGGCGGGCCTGGCGACCGGCGTCCCACGCGGCGAGGAGCCCGTCCACGTCGACCTCGCCCCGGAGCTGCCCGGCCCGGCGGCGGGTGAATCGGTCAGCCGGCTCCAGTGGGCCGCCCCGCTGACCGGGCGACGGCGAGGGTCCGCCGGCGCCGTCGACGACTTGCAGCGCGAGCACGAAGGCGGCCAGGTCCTGCGCCAGGCGCACCTGGTCGACCGCGCCGTCCGGTGTCGGGTTCGCCCCGGACAGCCATGGCGACAGGGACCACCGGAAGGGGTAAGCCGTCGTGGGCTCACCGAGGGCGAGCGGCACGGGGATCTCGACCGGCAGGTGCGGCGCGAGCACGGCCAGCCAGCGGTGCTCCTTCTCGCCCTGCCGGCTCGCCCACCCGATCTTCGGCAGGCGGACGGAGAGGTCGTCGCCGAGGCGGAAGACCGCGTGGTCGGTGCCCCAGGCCTCGACCCGGGTCAGGGACCGATCGGCGAGCGCCGGGAGCTGGTCGGCGAGCAGGGCCTGCACGAGCGCCTCGTCGACCTCCACCTCGTCGTCGTGCATCCGCGGGACCGCCATCCCCCGCCATGCCACCGGCCCGAGGGGCGGCTGTCCATCCGGTTTCCGTGCTTGCGCCAGTCGGATCAATCGTACTATCAACGGCCTTATGTCCCGCACGGCGGCTGCCACCGCCCGGTCGTCCGACCGCGTCCTCGGCCCCGATTCGCTCCTGTGGCGGTGGGCGGGCGACACCCGAATCGCCTTCCTCGGCGGCACGATCGGCCTGCTGCAGCTCATGCACCCGGCCATCGGCGCCGGCGTGCTCCAGCACTCGAACTTCTTCGAGGACCCCATCGACCGGGTGTTCCGGTCGCTGCCCCGCATCCTCGGCGCGGTCTACGACGGTCCCACGGCAACGGACACCGGGCTCGACGTGCGCGACGCGCACCGCGACATCAGGGGCGTCGACGGCAGCGGGCAGCGCTACCACGCCCTCGATCCGGCGACGTTCTGGTGGGCCCACGCCACGTTCCAGTTCATGGCCGAGCAGGTCGTCGATCGCTGGGACCGGCATCGCCTCACCGCCGCCGAGCGGGAGCAGCTCTACCGCGAGGGCATCGAGTGGTACCGCCGCTACGGCGTCAGCGACCGGGTGGTGCCGCCGGACCGGGACGCGTTCCAGGCCGAGTGGGACCGCATCTGCGCCGACGTCCTGGAGATGAACGACGCCGTGCGCTTCGTGCTCGACCTACTCGATGCGTCGCAGCTGCCCCGGGTCGACGAGCGCTCGGGGGTGCCGGCGTGGGTGCTGCCCTTCGCCAACACCTGGCTCGCCCGACGGCTCGCGTCGCGGCCCTCGCGGATCATCGCCATCGGCGGCCTGCCGCGCGTGGTCCGCGAGCGGTTCGACATCCCGTGGAGCCGGCGCGACCAGGCCGAGCTCGACGTGCTCGAGTGGTCGGTCGCCCGCAC
>JACDCH010000480.1 GCA_013694495.1 Acidimicrobiia bacterium
GGCCCGACGCGGCGGCGGCGGCGGCGAGCGCCCCGTCGACGTCGCCCACGGCGGCCCGCGTGAGCGCCAGGGCCGAGAGGCCGTAGCCGCTCGCGCCCTCCCCGAGCTCGTCGGCGACGCCTTCGAGGACCTCAAGGGCACCGGCCGCGTCGCCCTGCTGCAGCCGCAGCAGGCCGCCGCCGATCAGGTAGTCGGTGAAGCCGACCTCGCCGGTGAGGTGCCCGGCCTGCAGCGGTGACAGGTCGACCCCGTCGAGGCGGTCGGGGCGGCCGGCCTGGGCGGCCGACGTGACGTAGTGGGCGGTGGCGATGTGCGGCGCGCTGTCGCTGTTCGTGGTGGCGGCGACGGCCATCGTGCGGTCGATGGCGGCGAAGCCGTCCTCGATGCGTCCCGACGACACGAGCGCCCGGCCCAGGACCCCACCGGCCAGCAACTGCCCGTACCAGTCGCCCATCGACTCGAAGCGCTGGCGGGCCTGCTCGGACGGCTCGATGGCATCGCCCGCCCGGCCCGTCCACAAGCGCAGCGAGCTGCGCAGGGCCAGCATCATCCCCAGCGCCCACGGGTCGCCCCGGTGCTCGGCCTCGTCGAGGAGCCCGTCGGACAGCGCCTCGGCGTCGTCGAAGCGGCCCTGGTGGAAGCGGACGTAGGCCTGCATGCCGACGGCCCACGACAGGCCGCCCCGGTCGCCGAGCTCGTCGAAGATGGCGATCGACTCGTCGCAGCGGGCGTCGGCCTGGGCGATCCGGCCGGCGGCGAAGGCGACCCACGCCAGGTTCTGCAGCGCCCACCCCTCGCCCCGCCGGTCGCCCAGGGCGCGGTAGGCGGCGAGGGCCTCGGTGAAGGCGGCCGATGCGGCCTCGTCGGACCCGGCGAAGATGTGGCCCATCCCGGCCAGCAGCAGCGCCTCGGCGGTGCCCCGCACGTCGCCGGCCTCCCGGTAGATGGCGATGGCCTCGGTGAGCGCAGCGGCCGACGCCTCGAGGTCGCCCTTCTTCTGCTCCAGGTCGCCGCGGCGGGTCAGGGCCTGGGCGGTGAGGACGGGGTCGTCGGCTCGCTCGAGGAGGTCGAACGCCTTGGCCAGCTCGAGCTCGGCATCGACCACGTCGCGCCGGGCGGTGGAGGCGTGGGCCCGGGCGAGGAGGAAGTGCAACCGCTGGGCGGAGGTGAGGCCGGCGGCGTCGGCCAGATCGAGGGCCTGGCCGGCCAGGCGGTGGGCGTGCTGGTGCAGGTCGCCCTCGAGGGCGCTGTCGACGGCTCTGCCCAGCGCCTCGACGGCGCGGCCGGCGAGCTCCGCGAGCGCGAGATCGGACTCCCCCAGCTCGACGGCCAGCTCGGCCGCGGTGGCGAGGTGGTGCGCCACCCGCTCGGCGTCGGCCGACGTCCCGCTCGGGTGGGCCTCGATCCAGGCGGCGACGCCGCAGTGGCCCTTGATGCGGTCGGCCTTGGTGAGCGTGCCGTAGGCGACCTCGCGCACGAGCTCCGAGCGGAACTCGTAGACGTCGCCGTCGACGGTGAGCAGGTCCTTGACGACGAGCCCGCTCAGCGCGGCGGGCATGTCGGCGGGATCGATGCCCCGAGCCTTGTGCGCCATCAGCGTGACCGACATCTCGTTGAAGCGCCGGCCGAGCACGGCGGCGTCCTCGAGCACCTGGCGCTCGATCTCGGGCAAACCGTCGAGGCGGGCCGACACGAGACCTCGGAGCGTGTGGGGCACGCCAGTGCGACCCGCCCCCTCCTTCAGCAGCGAGACGAGCTCCTCGAGGAAGAACGGGTTTCCGCCGCTGCGGTCGAGCACCAGCTCGCGCAGGTCGTCGGGGAGATCGTCGACGAGGTGGCCGAGCAGCTCGGACGACGCCTCGCGGTCGAGGGCGTCGAGGTGCACGACGGCGAGGTTGTGGCAGCCGACCTTGGGCTCCCAGCGGTCGAGCAGCGCCGCCCGGGCGGTGTACATGAGCACGACGGGCAGGCCGGCGCCCCGCTCGGCCAGGCGCTCGCCCAGCTGGAGCACGACGTCGTCGGCCCAGTGCACGTCGGAGAGCATGACGATGACGGGGCGCTGCCGGGCCCAGCCCTCGAGGTGGGCGACGAGGGCGCGCACCACCTCCTCCTGGGCGCGTTGCGGGTCGATGGCCGCCAGCGGACCGGGCTCGCCGAGCAGGTGCAACAGCCCGTCGGTGACGCGTTGGACCTCGGCATCGGGCACGTCGCCGAGGCCCTCGCGCACGCGGGCCAGGCAGGCCTGGCGGGTGGTGTCGGCCGGCGTGCCGACCGGCGCGCCGAAGC
>JACDCH010000535.1 GCA_013694495.1 Acidimicrobiia bacterium
GAAGTCATCACCGAAGACGCCACCGAAGACGCCGCCGCTTCCCCCGACATCGTCGATCCCACGCCGGCCGATGTGGCCGCCGGCGAGCCCGACGCCGGCGATGCGGGCTGACCCATGAGACGACACGAGGAGAACACCTAGATGGCCGTGAGCGCTGTTGATGTGAAGCGGCTCCGGGACACCACCGGCGCCGGGATGATGGATGCCAAGAAGGCGCTCGTCGAGAACGACGGCGACTACGAGGCCGCCGTCAAGTGGCTGCGCGAGAACGGGCTGGCCAAGTCCGCCTCCCGCGGCGACCGCGACAACACCGAGGGCGCCGTCGCCATCGGCGTGTCCGACAACGTGGCCGCCCTCGTCGAGCTCAAGTCCGAGACCGACTTCGTGGCCAAGTCCGACGGCTTCCTCGAGGTCGCCCAGGCGATCGCCGACCAGGTGGCGGTCGAGGGCCAGCTCGGCGTCGAGACCCTCAAGGACCGCGTCGACGACCTCAAGCTCACGCTCAAGGAGAACATCGAGGTCGGCCGGGTCGTGCGCATCGACGCCGCCGAGGGCAACGTCCTCGACACCTACCTGCACAAGCAGGACGGGCGGGGCAAGGTGGCCGTCGCCATCGAGCTCGCCGGGGGCAGCCCCGAGCTGGCCCACGACATCGCCATCCACATCGCCTTCACGAAGCCCGACCACCTCAGCCGCGACGAGGTCGCCGAGGAAGAGGTCGCCAACGAGCGCGAGACCCTCACGACCATCACCCGCAGCGAGGGCAAGCCCGAGTCGGCGATGGAGAAGATCGTCGAGGGCAAGCTGAACGGCTGGTTCCAGGAGCGGGTGCTGCTCGAGCAGAAGTTCGTCCGCGACGAGAAGCAGACCATCGCCCAGCTCCTCGGGGGCGCCTCGATCGTCCGCTTCGGTCTGATCGTCATCGGCTCCTGAGATGAAGCGGCCCGGACCACCCCGGCGAAGCCCCCTCGCCGGGCCGCGGAATCGAATGGACACGCAGGAAGGGTCTGCGATGGCACGGCCGCAGTCGGCAATCCGTCCGCAGGCCCTGAGCAGATGACGAAGAAGCCCGTCTGGCGCCGGGTCCTGCTGAAGCTGTCCGGCGAGGCCTTCGCCGGCAGCCAGGGCTACGGCATCGACGGTGCGGTGGTCGAGCAGATCGCCTCGGAGATCACCGAGGTGCGGCGCGACCTCGAGGTCGACGTCGCCGTCGTGGTCGGCGGCGGCAACATCTGGCGGGGCATGACCGGCGCCGGCGCCGGCATGGACCGCGCCCAGGCCGACCACATGGGGATGCTGGCCACGGTCATCAACAGCCTGGCCCTCCAGGACGTGCTCGAGCGCCAGGGCCAGCCCACCCGCGTCCAGTCGGCCATCTCGATGGCCCAGGTCGCCGAGCCGTACATCCGCCGCCGGGCCATCCGCCACCTCGAAAAGGGGCGGGTCGTGATCTTCGCGGCCGGCACGGGCAACCCGTACTTCACCACCGACACGGCCGCCGCGCTGCGGGCCGTCGAGATCGACGCCGAGGTCATGCTGCGGGGCACCCACAGCGGGATCGGCGGCATCTACGACGACGATCCCCGCACGAACCCGGCCGCCGTGAGGCTCGACGAGATCAGCTACGTCGAGATCATCAACCAGTCCCTCAAGGCGATGGACCCCACTGCAGTAACGCTCTGCATGGAGAACGGCCTCCCGATCGTCGTCTTCGACCTGATGACGCCGGGGAACGTGCGGTCCATCGTCGAAGGCGAGCGCATCGGTACGCTGGTCCGATGACCCGGGAGCACCTTTTCTCGTGAGTGAGCTGCTCGAGCTCGCGCTCGAGGAAGCCTCCGAGAAGATGGACAAGGCCGTGGCCCACGCCCGGCACGAGTTCTCCACCATCCGCACCGGCCGGGCCTCCGCGGCGCTCATCGACAAGCTCCTCGTGGAGTACTACGGCTCCGACGTGCCCCTCCAGCAGCTGGCCGGCTTCAGCGTTCCCGAGGCCCGCATGCTGGTCGTGAACCCGTTCGACAAGTCGTCGCTGAACGCCATCGAGAAGGCGATCCGCAACTCCGACCTGGGCCTGAACCCGAGCAACGACGGCGTGCTGATCCGCCTCGTCTTCCCGCAGCTCACCGAGGAGCGGCGCAAGGCGCTCGTGAAGAAGGTCAGGGACATGGCCGAGCACGGGAAGGTCGCGGTGCGCAACGCCCGCCGCGACGCCCGTCGCGACCTCGACGGCCTGGCCCGCGACGGCGAGGTCGGGGAGGACGAAGCGGCGCGGGCCGAGAAGGACCTCGACCGCATCACCCACAGCCACGAGGCCGAGATCGACCGGGCCCTCGAGCAGAAGGAAGCCGAGCTGCTCGAGGTCTGACGACCACGAGCGCTCAGCGAGGAAGGAGGCCCCTGTGCCCTTGGACGACGACACGGAGTTCAAGCCCGACAAGGAGGGCGTGCGCATCATCGGCGCCGAGGAGGCAGCCGAGGCCGAGGGTCGTGACGACGTCGCCCACCGCCGCGGGCGCGACGAGCCGCGGTTCGGCGACCGGCCGGCCGCGCCGTCAGCCGACGGGCCGAGGCCCACGATCCGCTTCCCGCTCCCCGCCGACGAGGTCCCGGGTCGGGCC
>JACDCH010000538.1 GCA_013694495.1 Acidimicrobiia bacterium
TGCCCGACCCGCCGCCGTGGCGGAGGCTGTTGTCGAAGACCTCGCCGACCGCGCGCCCGAGGTCGTCGGCCCGGGCCGGCGCGAGACCCGGTCCGGCCACCTCGGCCACCGCCGTGAGCGCATCGGCGCGCGAGACGGCATCGAACCCGAGCTCCCGCACCGGCGGGGGCAGGTCGGCCAGCGGCTCGTCGAGCGGGCGGCCGGGGTCGACGGCGCGACCGGCCGGGGCGTCGTCCCACCACCCGGCTTGCTCGTGGACGTACGGGTGCGCCGCCTTCGCTTCGTCGACCACCGCCGCGTCGAGCGTCGACACGTCGTAGGGGCACAGCAGCCGCCACGGCAGACCGGGCGGGAAGGCGACGTTGAGCAGGCGCTCGTGGTGCTGGCACTCGACGAGCTCCTCCGGCGTGCGCTCGGGCCACACCGGCTCGCCGATGCCGCGCAGGTGCGGGTCGTCGCGGTGGTCGAACACGAACTGGCGCCACGCGGAGATGATGCGGCCCGGGTTCGTGCCCAGCTCGGCCATGTCGACGAAGTCGACCCAACGCCCGTCCCAGCCCAGGCTCGACCGGAGCAGCTCGATCTTGGCCGCGCTCACCGCCACCATCACGTGCTCGTGGCGGGCCAGCCCGTCGACGATGAACGGGACCGTGGCCTCGACGAACTCGTCGTCGCCGGCGTAGAGGAGCGCCTCGTGCCGGAACGCCGTCGCCACCCCTCGTCCGCCGCTCGGGCCCCCGGCCACGGCGCGCTCCACTCAGGGCACCGAGGCCCAGAACGACTCGAGGAGCTCGGCCGCCTGCGCCGGCGCCTGGTACGGCCAGAAGTGGCCGGCGCCGTCGAGGAGCTCGAAGCGGGCGCCGAGGGCGGTGGCGACCTCGGCCGCCATCGTCGCGTCGCCGACGGGGTCGTCGGTCGGGTTCAGGACCAGGCCCGGCGCGGTCGTGGCCGCCCACGGCCCCCAGTGGTGGTGCGGGTTCGGGGTGGCGGACCGGTACAGGTCGAGGATGCAGCCGCCCATGGTGGCGTCGGACGCCTCCGCCATCTGTAGCGCCTTGTCCGGCGGCACGCCCATGGCCTCGAACAGCGGCGCCCGCTCCTCGGGCGGCGCCTCGGCCTGGCCGGCCACGAACGCCTCGCCTTCGCCCGGCGTCTGCCAGAGCTTGGCGATGTCGTGCCACTCGTAGCTCGGGTGGACGATGTTGCCGATGTCGGCGGCCCACGAGTGGAGCCGGTGGCCGAACGCGGTGGCGATGCGGTACGTGAAGGCCGCGCCCCAGTCGTGGCCGACCAGGTCGATCGGGTCGGCGATGTCGTTGAGCTTGCTGAGGATCCAGTCGACGTACTCGTCCATCGTGGCGCCGAACCCCTCGGGCCGGGGGTTGCCGAACCCTGGCAGCGCGAGGGCCACCGACTCGCGCTCGATGGCGAGCCGGACGCCGTCCCACACCGCCGCGGTCTCGGGCACGCCGTGGAGAAAGATGATCACAGCGCTCAACCTACGGCCCGGGGAGCACCCACGGCTGCAGTGGGTACGACCGCCCGATCGAACCGGGACCGGAGCTCGTGCTGGCGGCGGGGCGGCGACGCGAGCACCGGCGTCCTCGCCCTCGACCGGGCGGGACGGCGAGCGTGTCCTCCCGGTTCGTCGGGGAGCTCGGCGAGGTCCGGTTCAGGATTCGACGCGGGGTGCGTCCTCGTTCCACCACGCGTCGGCGCCGGCGGTCTCGCCCCACAGGATCGTCTGGACCTCGACCAGCTCCCGCAGGAACCGGGCGTAGTTGTCCGAGCGGACCAGCGCCTGGATCTCCTCCCGGGACGAGTCGAACATGTCCGGCGGGCCGTGGCCCTCGCCGTCGGGGCCGAGCAGCTCGTCGAGCGTCGTGCGGTTCGACGATCGGAGGTTGACCTGCGTCGGCGCGTCGTCCTTGACGTAGCGGTCGTAGATCTCCTGGGCGACGTCCAGGTCGCCGGTCGAGGCGAACTGGTCGACGGCTCGGATGAAGTCGAGGTTCTCCGTGGCGTACTCCGAGTTGCAGAACAACCAGAAGATCGTGAACCAGGCCTGGTCCTGGTAGCACGCATCGAACGAGTCCGGCGCCGCCTGCCCGCGCACCACCTCCTCGAAGTACCCCGGCGTCTCCGCCAACCCGGCCTGCCATGCGTCGACTCCGTGCCACCCCATGCGGCGACCATACGACGGTCCGTTGCGGCACACCATGGCCCGAATGGGTCACGTACAGCGGTTGCCGAACGGTCCTCCCGGGCTCCGCGAGGGCGCGGCGAACGAGTTTCGACTGGAACTCGCCCGTCGGGGTAGTGGCAGGCGTCGGAGTGAGCGGTCCCTTCACCGAACAGGAGGCACACGATGCCTGACGAAAAGAACCCTCAGTCGACGAGGATCGGTGGCGACGCCAAGCAGGGTCCCGACCCGGACCCCGGCGGCCAGCTCGACGTGGAGGAAAATGCGCCCCCCTACGAGGGGCGGACCACCGGTTCGGACAGCAACGACGAGCGGGCCGCGTCCGTCGAGCGCCAGATGGCCGACACGCAGGAACAGCACCCGGGGCAGGTGACGACCCCGGTCGAGGAGTCACCGGTGCAGGAGAGCGAGCTCACCGACGAAGAACCGGCCACGCCCCACGGTTCGGGCGAGAGCACCACCCGCCGGGGTGAGGACATCCAGGGCGACGACGGCAAGGAGCCCGGCCGCCACGACGGCCCACCGTCCGGCGGCGCCGACCGCCCGACCGGCACGTCCGACGCTCGCGACATGACCGGCGTCGGCGAGTAGCCCCGTCAGAGGATCTGGCTCAGGAAGAGCTTGGTCCGCTCCTCGGCGGGGCGGGTGAAGAAGTGCTCCGGGGTGCCGACCTCGACGATCTGGCCTTCGGCCATGAACACGACCCGGTCGGCCACCTCGCGGGCGAAGCCCATCTCGTGGGTGACGACGATCATCGTCATCCCCTCGCGCGCGAGCTCCTTCATCACGTCGAGGACCTCGTTGATCATCTCGGGGTCGAGGGCCGACGTCGGCTCGTCGAAAAGCATGACCTTTGGTTGCATCGCCAGCGCCCGGGCGATGGCGACGCGCTGCTGCTGTCCACCCGACAGCTGCCCGGGGTGCTTGCGGGCCTGCTCGGGGATCCGGACCCGGGCCAGCAGCTCCATGGCCAGCGCCTCCGCTTCCTGGCGCGGCATCTTGCGGACCTGGCGGGGCGCCAGGGTGATGTTGTCGAGGACGGTGAGGTGCGGGAAGAGGTTGAACGACTGGAACACCATCCCCGTCTCCCGGCGGATGGCCTGGATGGCGCGGATGTCGTCGGACAGCTCGACCCCGTCGACGACGATCGAGCCGTGGTCGTGCTTCTCGAGCCGGTTGATGCAGCGGATCAGCGTCGACTTGCCCGACCCCGAGGGACCGATCACGACGATGACCTCTTGGCGACCGACGCTGAGATCGATGCCCTTCAGCGCCTGGAAGTCGCCGAAGAACTTGTCGACCCCGAACACCTCGATCATGACGTCACCGCTGCCCCCCACCACGGTGGCGTCGGCGAAGACGGCGCCCTCACTCCCCTCGTCGCGTGCGTCAGCGGGCTCGGTCATCGGCTCCCCACTCCCAGTCGTCTTTCGATCCGCTGGCTCTCACGCGAGAGCGTGTAGGCCCCGACCCAGAACAGCGCGGCGGCGAACACGAGGCTCTCGGCGAACAGCCCCTGCCCCCGGAAGTCCGGCTGCTGGATGACGTTGTCGGCCACGCTGAGGACGTCGAGGAAGCCGATGATGAACACCAGCGTCGTGTCCTTGAACAGCGAGATGAACTGCCCCACCAGGGCGGGGATGACGTTGCGCAGCGCCTGCGGCAGCACCACGAGCGCCATCATCCGCACCGGCGGCAGCCCGAGCGCCTGCGCGGCCTCGGTCTGGCCGCGGGGCACCGACTGAAGCCCGCCCCGCACGATCTCGGCCACGTAGGCGGCGGTGAAGATCGTGAACGCGATCGTCACCCGGACGACGCGCCCGGGGAGCGCGTCGCGCGGGAAGAAGAAGCCGAGTCCCACGTCGCTCATCAGCACGAGCGCGACGAGGGGCACGCCCCGGAAGAATTCGATCACGCCGATCGACAGGCCCCGCAGCGCCGGCAGCGTGGACCGCCGGCCGAGGGCGAGCAGGAGACCGAGCGGGAAGCAGGCGATCATGCTCACCGTCGCCAGCAGGATCGTGAGCATCATCCCGCCCCAGTCGTCCCAACCGAGAGGGCCGGTGAGGAACGGGAGGGCGACGAACGGGAGCACGACCGGCAGCGCGTACAGCACGATCCCGACCTTGGGCGGGAGGGCGCCGCCCACGAGCCGGCCGACGACCGCCGCGACGATGACGGCCCCGGCCACGACCCACGGCGTGGAAGTGCGGGCCAGCAGCAGGAGCACGAGTAGCAGCACCAGCGCCGGCCAGTAGCGCGCCCCGATGAGCCCGAGGCGGCGGGCGAACGGCAGCGGGGGCAGCGGTGCGTCGTCGGCGATCGCGGCCCGGCGGCGGCGCTTCGTGAGCACGCCGGTCACGAGGCCGGCAACGGCGGCGGCGGCGATGAGGACGGCGACGATCCGCCACTGCTCGTCGGCCGGGTACCGGCCGACGAGGAACAGCGTGAGGTTGGCCCGGACGACCTCCCAGCGGGCCGTGCCGAACACGAACCGCAGCGTCTGGAACACCACCCACCCGACGACGACCGCGGCGATCACAGTCGTGATGGCATCGCGGCGGTTGCGGAAAAGGTTGTGGCGGACCCAGGTGGCCGGCGACATCGGGGCGGTGCTCATCGGTCCCCCACCGCCAGGCGCCGGTTGACGAGGTTCGTGATGCCGGCGATCGTGAGCGAGAGGGCGAGGTACAGGACGAGCAGCAGGCCGTACGACGGCACGGCCGGCGACCGGTTGGCGATCGACAGCTTCGTGATGTTGGTGAGCTCGAAGTAGCTGATGGCCACGGCGAGCGACGAGTTCTTCGTGAGGTTGAGGTACTGGTTGGTGAGCGCCGGCAGGGCGATGCGCATCGCCTGGGGGAGGACCACGAGCCGCATGCGCTGACCCGGCGCCAGGGCGAGGGCGGTGGCCGCCTCGGTCTGGCCCTTGGGGATGGCCTGGATGCTGCCCCGCACGATCTCGGCGATGTGGCTCGAGGTGTAGAGCACGAGGGCGAACAGCAGCGCCGCGTACTCGGGCGACATCCGGATGCCGCCGGACACGACCCCCTCGTCGAACTGCGGGCTGGTGACGTCGACCGGGCCGCCGAGGGCGACGAACCCAGCGGCGGTGATGACGACGAACGCGGCGGTGGAGGCGACCCCGGCCCGGGCGGGCTGGCCGGTGCGGTCGAACACGGATCGCCGCCACCGGGCCACGAGCCAGGCCGCGAGGCCGGCGACGACCAACACACCGAGCACCGCCGGTGCCTTCCCCTCGGCGACGCGGCTCCACGGCACCGCGATGTCGCGCACGGAGAGCACGAGGAGGCCTTCGATCCTCGTCGCCTCCTGGGGCCGGGGCAGCTGGAGGAACAGGGCCTTGTACGAGAAGATGATGATCACGAGCAGCGGCACGTTGCGCACCAGCTCGACGTACGTCTTGGCGGCCTTCGATACGAGCCAGTTGGTCGACAGGCGGGCGATGCCGATGAGCGTGCCGATGAGCGTCGCCGCCACGATGCCCACGACCGCGACCCGGGCCGTGTTCCCGACGCCGACGATGATCGCGCTGCGGACGTTCTGCTCGATGCGGAACGAGCTGCCCGCGATCGGGAACCGGGCCGGCTGCCCGAGGTAGTCGTACGACAACGGGATGTTGGTGGCCTCGGAGTTGGCCCTCAGGTTCCCGGCGAGCCACAGGCCGAACGCGGCGACGGCCGCCAGCACCGCCGCCTGGAAGAACACCCGGAGGACCCGGACGTCTCGCCAGAGCGGCGGCCTGGACGGCCGGCCGGTCGGGTTCGCAGTGACCGTGCTGTTCAGCGGATCAGCGGATCAGGTGATCAGCGGTAGGGCGGGGCGTAGAGGAGTCCACCCTCGGACCAGAGGGTGTTGAGCCCCCGGTCGAGCCCGAGGGGCGCGAGGTGCTCCTCGAAGATCTCGGCGTAGTTGCCGACCTGGGTGATGACCTGCACCGCGTAGTCCGGCGGGAGGCCGAGGCCCGGGTCGAACGTGCCGCCCTCCTCGGCGGTACCCAGGAAGGTGCGGATGAGCGGGTCCTCGCTCTCGGCGAACTCGGCGATGTTGGTGGAGTCGATGCCGAACTCCTCCGCCTGGATGGTGGCGAAGATGGCCCACTCGACAGCCTGGGCGAGCTCGGTGTCGCCGTCGGCCACCGCCGGCGCCAGCGGCTCCTTCGAGAACACGTCCTCGAGGATGCGCAGCGCCTCGGGGCCGTCCGGGAACTCCGAGCGCAGGCCGGTGAGCTGCGAGACGTCGGACGACCAGCCGTCGCAGCGACCGGCGATGAACGCGTCCTGGATGAGCTCGGGCTCGGGGAACGACAGCACCTCGGTGGGCGTGATGCCGAGCCGGCTGAACTCCGAGGCGACGTTGCCCTCGGTGGTGGTGCCGGCGGCCACGCAGACGGTGGCGCCGTCCATGTCGGCGACGGTCTGGTACGGCGAGTCGGCCGCCACCATCATTCCCTGGCCGTCGTAGAACGTCGGCTGGAGGAACGTGGCGCCCTCGCTGCCGTCGCGGCCGGCCGTCCAGGTGGTGTTGCGGACGAGCACGTCGATCTCGCCCGACTGCAGCGCCGTGAAGCGGGCCTCGGTGGCCAGGTCGACGAACTCGACGGCCTCGGCGTCGCCCAGGATGGCGGCCGCGATCACGCGGCAGAAGTCGGCGTCGAAGCCGACGTGGTCGCCGTCGGGCGTGAGCACGGCGAAGCCGGGCAGGGCGTCACGGGTGCCGCAGCGCACCGAGCCCCGCTCCTGGATCGCGGCGAGGGCGCTGCCCTCCTGCACCAGGGTGATGCCGGTCGAGTCCTCGGTCTCGCCGCCGGTGCCGTCCTCGGAGGTGGGATCGGCGCCCTCACCGCCGTCGTCGTCGCTGCAGGCGGCGAGCGCCAACGTCAACGTCAGCGCGGCGGCCCCCCAACGGGATCGGCGTCCACGGGTGGTCATGATCGATCTCCTTCGTACGAGGTCTGCATCCGCCGCACGCGCGGACCCTAGTGCGGAGCCGGATGACAAGGGCCGGCGTCAGCGACGACCGGCGCGGCGGAGCAACCACGCGCCGACCGCCGCGAACGGCGCGACCATCGCCGCGCTCTCGAACGTGAGGCGGGCCCGGCGCCGCACCCGCAGCCCGGTCAGGT
>JACDCH010000541.1 GCA_013694495.1 Acidimicrobiia bacterium
GCTCACGAGCACGGGCGACGTGACTGTGCACTGCAGTTGCACGCTGCACATGAGCCAACCGCCCGTCACCCGCGAACGGCGCGTGCTCTACACCGACTTCAGCCTGCCCACCGACGAGGGCGCCCGCTCGCCGAACGAGGCCGTGCTGCGGCGCATCCGCGAAGGGGCGCCCTCCACCGTCACCCAGGCACCGAGCCCCGTCGCCGGCGGATGACCTCGGAGGTCATCGCCTCCGCGCCGGGCGGAAGCGATGCTGCCGGCATGGACCTCGACCTCGACGCGCTCGTCGCGACCATGCCCTTCGCCACCACCCTGGGCCTCACGATCAGCGAAGCGTCGGCCGAAGCCGTCGTCGGCCGCATGCCCTGGAGCGAGGGGCTGTGCACCACCGGCGCCATCGTCCACGGTGGCGCGCTCATGGCGATGGCCGACTCCCTCGGCGCCGTGTGCGCGTTCCTCAACCTGCCGCCGGGCGCGGGGACGTCGACCATCGAGTCGAAGACCAACTTCTTCCGGGCCCTCCGGGAGGGCGACGTCACGGGCACGGCCACGCCGCTGCACGTGGGCCGCACCACGATCGTCGTGCAGACCGACCTCCGCGACCACCGCGGGAAGCGGGTGGCCCTCGTCACCCAGACCCAGGCGGTGATCGGGGCGACCTGATCGCCCGCTCATTCCGGGACGGCTTCCGGCTGGGCGTGGCGGATCAGGTCGCGCTGTTCGGCGTAGCGCACGGTCTCCCAGGCGATCATGGCCGCCACAACGGCGGCGGCCAGGGCGAGCACGTAGATCGCCTCGAGCTCGTGCGTCAGCGGCAGCAGCGCGACGAGGGCGACGATGGCGGCCAGGCGGATGCTCTTGACCGCCTTGTGGTCGCGGTACGCGAAGCCGACGTGCGCGAGCAAGTAGAGCACCACGCCGCCGATGAGCGCCGTCGCCGTCTCCCAGTGGAGCGGGTCGTGGACGTGGGCGAGTGTTGTCTTCATACCGAGGGCGGTGAGGACGATGCCGGCGACCATCGGGAAGTGGAGGTACGAGTAGCAGTCGCGGGCCAGGGTGTTCTGCGGGCGGCCCGCCGGCTGAGCGGCGAGGTTGCGGGCCGAGAACGTCGACACGACGTCGAAGTAGGCCCACCACTGCGCCGCCGCCACGGCCATGCCGAGCGCGGCCGCGAGGAACACGCCGTTGTCGACCCCGCCCTCGGCACCGACGCCGATGGCCACGATGGACTCGCCCAGGGCGATGATCACGATCAGGCCGTGGCGCTCGGCGAAGTGCTCGGCGTGGAGCTGCCAACCGGCCGGATCGATCACGAGCGGGCCGCCCATGTCGAGCAGGAGGGCCAGGGCTCGGGTGCTCGGCCATGAGCGCCGTGCACTGGGTGAGGGCGAGCACGAAGTCCAGGTCGAAGAACAGTTCCAGTGGCGTGACCCGCTCCCCTTCGCGACGCACCGGCACGGCCGGATCTTCGCACGGTTCCTGCCGCGGTTCATGCAGCGGAAACGCAGGGGCGCGAGAGTGGTGCAGCCATGACCAGGTTCACGCTGAACGGCGCCGACGTGGAGGTCGGGGCCCACCCCCACCTCCTGGCCGCCCTCCGCGAAGAGCTCGACGTGACCTCGCCGAAGGACGGTTGCTCCCCGTCGGGGCAGTGCGGGTGCTGCACCGTGCTCGTCGACGGCAAGGCCACCGTCAGTTGCAGCCTCGACCTGGCCAAGGTCGAGGGAAAGGCCGTCACCACCCTCGAGGGCCTCGACGTCGCCGAGCGCGACCGCTACGCCGCCGCCTTCGGCGCCACCGGCGCGCTCCAGTGCGGGTTCTGCACCCCCGGCATCGTCATGCGCTGCAAGTACCTGCTCGACAAGGAGGGCGGCGCCCTCACCCGGGAGAAGGCGGCCCGCCACCTCGGGGGCCACCTCTGCCGCTGCACCGGCTACCACCCGATCCTCGACGCGGTGGAAATGCTCTCGACCGGCCGCGAGGTCGACGTCGAGGTGGCCACCGGCGTCGGCAGCCGCAGCGTGAAGTACCAGGCCGCCGCGCTGGCGATGGGCGACAAGGACTACGTCGACGACATGCGGGTGCCCGGGCTCCTGCATGCCGCGGTCGTGCTGGCCGAGCACGCCCGGGCCGACGTCCTCGCCATCGACACCACGCCCGCCGAGGCGGTGCCCGGCGTCGTGCGGGTCTTCACCGCGGCCGACGTCCCTGGCGCGCTGCGCATCGGCATCATCTACGAGGACTGGCCGGTGTTCATCCCGGTGGGCGGGCGCACGTCGTACCTCGGCGACGTCATGGCCCTCGTGGTGGCCGACAGTCGCGAGGCCGCCCGGAACGCCGCCGCGCTGGTGGCGGTCGCGTACCGGCCCCTCACCCCGATCGTCGACCCGGTCGCGGCCGTGGCCGACGGCGCCGATGACGCGGTGTGGGAGCTCGACGGCAACGTCCTCTCCCGCAGCACCTACGCCCGGGGCGACATCGAGGCCGCGCTGGCGGCGAGCGCCCACGTCGTCCACGAGGTGTTCCAGACCCAGCGCATCGAGCACGCCTTCCTCGAGCCGGAGTCCACGCTCGCCGTGCCCCAAGCGGATGGCCCGCTGCTGGTGTACTCGGGCGGCCAGGGCGTGTGGGACGACCGCAACCAGGTCGCCAGCGTGCTCGGCATCGGACGCGACGACGTGGTCGTCCACCTCGTCGACAACGGGGGCGCCTTCGGGGGCAAGGAGGATGCCAGCAACCAGGTGCAGACCGCGCTGGCGGCCCACCTCCTGGGCCGCCCGGTGAAGTGCACGTTCAGTCGCGAGGAGTCGCTCCTCGTGCACCCGAAGCGCCACCCGATCCGCATCGATGCCACCGCCGGCTGCGACGCCGACGGCCGCCTCACCGCGCTCAAGATCCGGGCCATCGGCGACTCCGGGCCGTACGCATCGGTCGGCATGAAGGTGCTCGAGCGCTGTGCCGGCCACGCCAGCGGGCCCTACGTGTGGCCCACCATCGACGTCGACGCCATCGCGGCCCGCACCAACAACCCGGTGTGCGGTGCATTCCGCGGCTTCGGCGCCAACCAGGCGCAGTTCGCAACCGAGGGCCTGCTCGACCGGCTCGCGGCGCTCGCCGGTATCGACGCGTGGGAGATCCGGGCTCGCAACGTCGTGATGCCAGGCGACGTGTGGGGGCCGGGCCAGGTGATGGACGACGGGTGCCTCGGCGCCCGCGACTGCCTCGATGCCGTGAAGCCGGCGTGGGAGGCGGCCGTCGCCGCGGGCAAAGCGGTCGGCCTCGGGCTCGGCCTGAAGAACTCGGGGCTCGGCAACGGGCTCAGGGAGGTGGCCAAGGCGGTCGTGCGCTTCGACGCCGAGGCCGAGGGGGGCGGCGTCGAGGTCCGCCACTGCTGGACCGAGATGGGCCAGGGCGTCCACACCGTCGCGCTGCAGGTGGCGGTCGAGGAGCTGGGCGTCGACCCGGCCAAGGTCCGGGTGGTGGTCGACACCACCCGGGAGCTCGGCGCCGGCCAGACGACGGGGAGCCGGGGCACGCTGATGGGCGCCGGCTCGGTGGCCGAGGCGTGCAAGGCAGCCCTCGCCGACGGCTGCCGGCCCGGCGTCGACTACACCGGCGAGCACGTCGTCGACTGGACGGACAAGCTCGGCACCGTCGAGAACCCCACGATCCACTCGGCGTTCGGGTACGCCAGCCAGCTCGTCATCATGGATCGCCAGACGGGCGCGATCGAGAAGGTGGTCGCCGCCCACGACGTCGGGCGGGCCGTCAACCCGCTGCTGTGCGAAGGCCAGGTGCTCGGCGCGGTGCACATGGGGCTCGGCTACGCGCTCAGCGAGGACTTCCCCGCCGACGCCGACGGCCGCCCCACCGCCACCACGCTGCGCCAGCTGGCGATCCTGCGGCCCAAGGACATGCCGCCGGTCGACGTCGTCCTCGTCGAGCGACCCCAGCCCCGGGCGCCCTACGGCATCAAGGGCGTCGGCGAGATCGGTCTCGTCCCCACCGCCGGCGCCGTCGCCGCCGCCCTCCACGACCTCGACGGCGAGTGGCGCGCCACCCTCCCCATGCGCCGCTCGTCGTCGCCCGACTGACCGTTGACCGCCCGATCCGCCGTCCACCCACCGAATCGGGGGCAGCAGTCGCGACATGCAGTCGATAGCTACCCCCGATTGCCGGTGGAGTGGGGGGTGGTGGGGCGGTGACGGTGACGACGGCGGGGATGGTGTGCGCCCACCACCACCTGTACTCGACGCTGGCGCGGGGGATGCCGGCGCCGCCGGCGACGCCGACCGGGTTCCGGGAGATCCTCGAGCAGGTGTGGTGGCGGCTCGACATGGCCCTGGATCACAACCTGCTGCACTGGTCGGCCCGGCTCGGCGCCATCGAGGCGCTGGAGGCGGGGACGACGGCGATCATCGACCACCACGAGTCGCCCGGCAGCATCGACGGCTCGCTCGACGTCATCGCCGACGCCTGTGCCGAGGTCGGCGTGCGGGTGGTGTGCGCCTACGGCGTCACCGACCGCCACGGGACCAAGGGTGCGGTGATGGGCCTCGCCGAGAACGAGCGCTTCCTCCGCACCGGCCGGCCCGGGATGGTCGGCATCCACGCCGCCTTCACCTGCGACGACGAAACGCTGGGGGCCGCAGCCGGCCTCGCTGCCGACCACGGCGTCGGCGTCCACGTGCACGTGGCCGAAGGGCCCGACGACGTCGAGCACGTCGAGCGGCTCCGCCCGCTCGCCCACGACAACTGGCTGCTGGCCCACTGCGTGCTGCTCGACGAGCCGATGCCGGGGACCGTGGTGCACAACCCGCGGTCGAACCTCAACAACGCCGTCGGCTACGCCCGCCCCGCCCGCTTCGACCGGGTCGCTCTCGGCACCGACGGCATCGGCGCGTCGATGCTCGAGGAGTTCGGCCTCGCCTACGTGCTCCACCGGTCCGACGACGTCACCGCCACGCCGGAGACGGCGTGGGGTTGGCTGGCCGAGGGCCACCGCCTCGTACCTGCTGCCGCGACCGACGAGGTCACGTGGCGCGGCGCCGACCGCGACGACCCCTGGTACCTCGCGTTCACGCCCGGGGCCCGACCCGAGAAGGTCGTGATCGACGGCGAGGCGGTGGTCGCCGATGGCAAGGTGACCAAGGTCGACGGCGACCGGATCCGGGCTCGCGCCTGGGAGGAGGCGAAGCGCCTGTGGATGCGCCTGTGAGCACGCCAGTCTCGCTGTACATCCAGGACGCGCACCCCATCCGCGAGGCGATGGGTTTCGTTCAGCGGGCCGAGGAGCTCGGCTTCGATGCCGTGTGGCAGGCCGACAGCCGCCTCGTGCGCGAGGCCACCGTCCCGATGGCCGCCTTCGCCGCCACCACCGACCGCATCAAGGTCGGCTCGGGGGTGATCGACGTCTGGACCCGCAACCCGGCCCGCCTGGCCTCGCTCTTCTCCACCCTCGACGACCTCGCGCCGGGCCGGGTGCTGGCCGGGCTCGGTGCCTGGTGGGATCCGCTGGCGGCCAAGGTCGGCATCCAGCGCGACAAGCCCCTGCGGGTCATGCGGGAGGTGGTGGAGGCGCTCCGCGCCCTGCTGCGCTGCGACGGGCCCGTCACCTACGACGGCACCTATGTGCACCTCGACGGCGTCGAGCTCGACTACGTGCACCAGGAGCGCCGGGCCAAGGACGTGCCCATCTACATCGGGGCCACCGGCATGAAGATGATGGAGCTGGCCGGCGAGCTCGCCGACGGCGTCGTCCTCAACTACCTCGTGTCGCCGAGTTACAACGCCGACGCGATGGAGCACCTGGCCGTGGGGGCCACCAAGGGTGGGAGGTCGATCGACGACGTCGATCGGCCGCAGCTCGTGGTCTGCTCGCTCGACGACGACCGCGGGGTCGCCCTCGACGCAGCCCGGCTGCTGGTCACGCAGTACCTCGGCCAGCAGCCGCACATCATGGCGGCGTCCGGCGTCCCGTCGGAGCTGCTCGAGGACATCAGCAAGGTGCTCACGTGGCCGGCCAGCCACGACGAGGTCCTGGCCGCCTCGGAGCACGTCCCCGACGAGGTCGTGCAGATGCTGTGCGCCGCCGGCACGCCCGACGAGTGCCGGGCCAAGGTCGCCGAGTACGTCGCCACCGGCTGCACCTGCCCGATCCTCTATCCGCTCGGCGACGTCGAGGCGACGCTGGAGGCGTTCGCGCCGACCTGACTACGCCGGGGCCTGGCCGACGAGGAGGGCGAAGCCGCGCCACTTCCAGAAGCAGTCGACCTGCTCGAGGCCGGCGGACCGCATCCATCCGAGCTGGGGCTCGACGGGGGCGAGGCGGTCCTCGGGGTCGCCGCCGGGGCGGCCGATCGCGTCGTAGAACGCGGCTTGCAGCTCGGGCGTCGGGCAGAGGACGACCTCGAGGTTGGCGAAGACACCGCCCGGCGCGAGGAGCGCGGCCACCTCGCCGAGCAGGGCCCGCTTGCGGTCGTCCTCGAGGTGGTGGATGGCGAACCCCGACACGATCACATCGAACGCGCCGAGCACGCCGGCCGGAAGCGGCTCGACCAGGTCGTGGGCGCCGACCCGGACGCGGTCGTCGCCGGCGAAGCGCTGGCGGGCGAGGTCGAGCATCGGCGGCGAGCGGTCGAAGGCGACGGCCTCGCGGGCGTCCGGACGCGCCTCGAGCACCAGGGCGGCGAGCCGGCCGTCGCCGCAGCCGAGGTCGAGCACCCGCTCGACCGACACCGGCAGCGCCTCGACCAGGGCCGCCTCGCCGGCCTGCCGGGCCGCCAGGCGCCCGACGCGGGCGACGTACTCGTCGACCTTCTCGTCGTCCTGCCAGGTGGTCACGGTGCGGCCGCCCCGCCCGCCAGGAGCACGGCCAGCGCGTCGATTCCGTCCCACACGTCGGTGAAGCGCGTGTAGGCGGGCGCGAGCCCGAGGCGGAGGAGGTCGGGCTCGCGAAAGTCGGGCACGACGCCATGTTCGTCGATGAGGCGCCGGCTCAGCTCACGGGCGGCCGGATGGGCGAGGGCGACGTGCGCGCCCCGCCGGTGGGGGAGCCGGGGCGTGGCCACGGTGACGCCGTGCCCGGCGAGGCGGGCGTCAGCCAGGTCGATCGCATAGGTGGTCAGCGCGGTGCCCTTGGCCCGCAGCGCCTCGATGCCGATCTCGGCGAGGTCGGCTACGGCGGCGTCGACGGCGGCGAGGGCGATGACGGTTGGCGTGCCCGCCAGCCAGCGGCGGATCCCCGGCTCGGGGTCGTAGGCGGGGCCCATGGCGAACTGCTCGCGTTGGCCGAACCAGCCCCAGATCGGGGAGCGCAGGTGCTGGACGTCACTGCGCACGTAGAGCCAGGCCGGTGCCCCGGGCCCGCCGTTCAGGAACTTGTAGCTGCACCCGGTGGCCAGCTCCACACCCCATCGGTCGAGCTCGATGGGCACCGCGCCGACGGCGTGGCTGAGGTCCCACACCACCGTGGCGCCGACGTGGCGGGCGGCGGCCGTGATCGCGGCCACGTCGACAACCGCGCCGCTGCGGTAGTCGACCATCGACAGGCACAGCACGGCGACGTCGGCATCCAGCGCGTCGACCACGTCGGCGCCTGCGGGCACGAGCCGGACGTCCAGCCCCCGCGGCGCGGCGAGGCCCTCGAGCACGTACCGGTCGGTCGGGAACTCGCCCGCCGGCACCACGAGGGCGCGGCGGTCGGGGCGGGCGTCGAGGGCGGCGGAGGCGAGCTTGTAGAGGTTCACGGTCGTCGAGTCGCCCACCACGACTTGGCCGGGCGCGGCCCCGAGGAAGGCGGCGCCGAGCCGGTCGCCGACCTCCTCGGGGTAGGTCAGCCACCGGACCCACCCGCCGATGAGGTCGCGCCCCCAGCCGTCGTGCACCATCCGCTCCACCGCGGCCGCAGCGCGCACGGGCAGGCGGCCGAGCGAGTTGCCGTCGAGGTAGATGAGGTCGTCGTCGGCCACGACGAACCGGTCGCGCTCCCGGGCCAGGGGATCGGCCCGGTCGAGCGCCTCGGCCGCTGCCCTTGTCGTCTCCGCCGCCACCGCCGGGAGGGTACGCGGCCTGTCACGACCCTCGTGGCGATCCTCCACCCGTCGGTGATGGCGGGCGTCAGCGACCACCCGAGCCGGCCGTGATCGGGCGCCTCGGCGGCGCCGGCCGCCGCGTGCAACGCTGCGGCCCGCCATGGCAGACCTCAGCGTCGACCTGACCGACCACATCGCCACCGTCACGCTCGACCGGCCGCCCGTCAACGCGGTCACGCGGTCGACGTTCCTCGAGCTGCGCGGGGTGTTCGACTCACTGTCGGCCGACCGCGACGTGCGCG
Source organism: Acidimicrobiia bacterium (assembly GCA_013694495.1). Taxonomy (GTDB): domain Bacteria; phylum Actinomycetota; class Acidimicrobiia; order Acidimicrobiales; family JACDCH01; genus JACDCH01. The sequence continues at coordinate 8,336 of JACDCH010000541.1, forward strand.
TCGCCATCCTCACGGCCGCCGGCGACCGGGCCTTCATGGCCGGCATCGACCTGAAGTCGCTCGACGACGACCCCGATCCGGCGACCCTGCCGCCCGAGCGCGTGCTCGACCCCGCCCGGGCCGCTCGCGACGCCATGTGGTCGATCACCGACTGCGCGGTACCGGTGATCGCGGCCGTCAACGGCGCCGCCATCGGCGCCGGCCTCGCCTTCGCCGCCTGCTGCGACATCCTGGTGGCGGCCGAGTCGGCCACCTTCGGGACCACCGAGATCAACGTCGGCCTCCTCGGGGCCAGCGCCCACCTTTCGCTGCTGGTCGGCCGGCACAAGGCCCGCGAGCTGTTCTTCACCGGCGAGGTCGTGCCCGCCGCCGAGCTGCACCGACTCGGCGCCGTCCGGGCCGTCGTCCCCGGGGAGCGGCTGGCCGAGGAGGCCCGAGCGCTGGCGACGACGCTGGCGGCGAAGAGCCCAATCGCTTTGCGCCTGGCCAAGGAGTCCATGAACCGGGTCGAGTTCCTGCCGCTGAAGGACGCGTACCGTACCGAGCAGGACTTCACCGCCCGCCTGCGCGGCTTCGACGACGCCACCGAGGCCCGGCAGGCCTACCTCGACAAGCGCGCCCCCGACTGGAAGTGGCGCTAGCCGCTCGCGGCTCGCGGCTCGGCGGCCGCCTTCAGCGCAGCGGCGTGGCGCTCGAAGCCGTCCTCCACCTTGGCGATGGGCGCGAAGCGGACCGCGGCCCCTCGCAGGTGCTCGTGCGTGACGTAGCGCGTGGTGCCGTCGTCGAGGGCGGTGAGGGTCTGCTGCCGGCGACCCCGTACGAGCCCGAGCGCGGCGAGCGGTCCGCCGTACTCGTACTCGAGGAGCGCAGCGCCGGCCGCCGGCGGGTCGAGGGCCGTGATCCGCTCCGTCGCCCGGGCCGAGCCGCCGTCGTGCCAGCGCACGTGCAGCACCACGCGGTCGCCCAGCCGGAGCGGGCGGTCGTCGCCGTCGGGCCGCCCCACCTCGACGATGAACGGGTTCCACGTCGGGTAGGCGTCGGTGTCGAGCATGAGCGCCCACACGGCGTCGATCGGCGCCGCGATCACCGTCTCGGCCCGGGCCGTGGTCACGTGGTCGACCCTCAGCCCAGCAGGTCGGTGACGACGTCGAGCCAGAGCTGCGTGGTCATGCGCAGCGACTCGACGTCGACCCGCTCGTCGTTGCCGTGGAAGCGGCTGGCGAAGTCGCCCGGCCCGACCTGGGGGCTGTACAGCCCGAAGCCATAGGCCGTGGCGCCCCGCTCCCGGTAGAAGCGGGCGTCCGTGCCGCCCGCCGTGATGCGAGGCACGAGGCCGGCGTCGGGGTACTGCCGGCGCACGGCCCGGCCCACGGCGTCCCACAGCTCGCCCGTCACGGGCGACGCCGACGACAACCCGTCCTGGATCGGCACGATCTCCACCGTCGCCGCCATGTCGCCGAGGGCGGCGGCGAGGTGGTCGGCCACGTCCGGGGCCGTCTCGCCCGGCAGCGTGCGGATGTCGACGTCGATGTCGACCGTGTCGGGCACGACGTTGGTCTTGACGCCGCCGGCCACGACGTTGGGCGAGAACGTCGTGTGCGTGCAGGCGTGGGCGAAGCGGGCCACGCCGGGGCTGGTGGCCGCGATCGCCTGGCAGGCGCCGTAGACGCGGGCGGGATCGAGCAGCGCCGCCCGGGTGTCGTCGTCGACGTCGACGGCCTGCGCGTAGGCCCGCCAGATGTCGTTGATGCGGGCCTGCGGGCGGTAGGCGTGCAGGCGGCGCACGACCTCGGCCGCCTTCACCAGCGCGTTGTCGGTGCCGAACGGCATCGAGCCGTGCCCCGGCGTGCCCCGCACCCGGATGCGCCGCCAGGCGATGCCCTTCTCGGCCACGGTCACCGTGACGTGGGTGCCGGTCGGGGTGCGCATGGCCAGCCCGCCCGACTCGGTGAGCACGTAGTCGGCCTTGATGTCGTCGTAGGCGTTGTCGGCCAACCACTCCGCGCCGAAGTGGCCGCCGGCCTCCTCGTCGGCCACGGCGAAGTAGATGAGCGTGCCCCGGGGCTTCCAGCCCGTCGCCGCCAGGTGCCGGGTGGCGACCGCCATCGACGCAGTGAGGTTGAGCATGTCGATCGCGCCGCGGCCCCACACCTCGCCGTCCACCAGCTCGCCGCCGAACGGGTCGCGCTGCCAACCGGCCGGCGAGACGGGCACGACGTCGGTGTGGCCCATCAGGCAGACGGTGGGCGCCTGGGGGTCGGTGCCCTCGATGCGGGCGACGAGCGAGGCCCGGCGGGGGAGTGGCGCGTGGGTGACGAAGTCGAGCCCCACCCCTTGGAGGTGGTCGGCGAGCAGGTCGGCGCTACGGGTCTCGTCACCGGAGTCCGGGGTGCCGTCGTTGACGCAGGCGTTGCGGATCAGCAGCTGGAGCAGCTCCGTCGTCTGCTCCCCGAGCCGGTCGAGCGTCGTCACGTCGGCGTCGAGCACCCCGCGATGATGCCCCCTCTCGGTAGGTTCCGACCCATGGACGCGCCCGACGGCTGGGAACTCGTAGTCGGCAAACTGCGCCGGGAGCTCGAGTTCGCCGACTTCTCCGAGGCGTGGGCGTTCATGAGCCGGGTCGCGCTGCTGGCGGAGAAGCACGACCACCACCCGGACTGGTCGAACTCGTGGAACCGGGTGACGATCGAGCTCGTGAGCCACGACGCCGGCGCCCTCACCGAGCGCGACACGAAGCTCGCCCAGGCCATCTCCGCCCTCCTCGCCTGAGCTGGTTCTTCGCCGTCACTCGCTTCGCTCCGTTCCGGCGAGTTTTGGAGCCCTCGCTCCGCTCGGTCGTTGCGGTCCTCGGCCGACTTCGTCGCCCTGCGGCCGATGCCTGGGGGCTCCGCTCCCAGACCCCCAGCGCCTCCGGCGGTCGACGGGCGCGTCGCGACGCGGTGTTCCGCCGCACGTCCTGAGCTCAGCGGAGGAGGAACTCCTCGGGGTCGGGGCGGCACGTGCGCTGCCAGTAGTCGAGGAGGGTGAACGGCCAGTTCTGCGTGACGCGGCCGTTCGGCGCCCGGTACCAGCTGTTCACGTTGGCGACGCCCCACACCATCTCGGCGTTGGCCGCGTCGACGGCGGCGTTGAACGCGTCGTGGACCTCCCGTCGGACCTCCATCGAGCGGGCCCGCCGCTCGAGCAGCAGGCGCACCGCTCCGGCGACGTAGCGGGCGCCGCATTCGGAGAAGAAGATGATGCTGCCGTTCGCCACCAAATTCGTGTTGGGGCCGTACAGGCAGAACAAGTTCGGGAACCCCGGCACCGCGAGGCCGAGGTAGGCCCTCGGGTCGCCCGCCCACCGCTCGTGCAGGTCGATGCCACCGGGGCCGGTCACCCGCATCGGCATCAGGAACTCCGACGCCCGGAAGCCGGTGGCGTAGACGATGGCGTCCACCTCGTGGTGGCCATCGCGCGTCTCGATGCCCGTGGGCGTGACTCGCTCGATGGGCGCGGTGACGAGGCGCACGCTCTCCCGCTTCAACGTCGCCGGCCACGTGCCGTCGTCCAGCAGCATCCGCTTGGCCAGCGGCGGGTACGACGGCACGGCGGCGGCGAGCAGGTCGGGGCGGTCGGCGAGCTCGGCCTCGAGGTAGCCGGTGAGCCACTGGCGGAGGAGGTCGTTCAGCTCGCTCACCGATCGGCCGCCGCGGGCCCATGCCGGATCGACCCGGGCCGCCGGGAGCGCGCCCTCCGACAGCCGCCAGAACAGCGACAGGCGGTACCACTCTCGGTAGTGGGGAACGTTGCGCAGCAGCCACTGCATGCCGGCAGGTGCCTCGCGGTGGTAGTCGGCCACGGGCGTGAACCAGTTCGGCGTGCGCTGGAACACGTGGACCTCGGCGGCGACCTGGGCCAGCTCGGGGATCAGCTGGATGCCGCTGGCCGCGGTGCCGACGACGGCGACGCGGGCGCCGGTGAGGTCGATCGACGGGTCCCACCGGGCCGAGTGCACCGAAGGCCCGTGGAACGAGTCGCGCCCCGGCAGGTCGGGGAGGCTCGGCCGGTTCAGTTGGCCGACGGCGCTGACGAGGACGTCGACCCGCAGCCGCTCCTCGGGACCGGGCCCGGGGCCGGCGCGCAGGTTGAGCTCCCAGTCGTCGTGGTCGTCGCGGTAGCGGGCCGCCGTCACCTCGGTGTCGAAGCGGATGTGGGGCCGGACGCCGAGCTCGTCGGCGCAGCCTCGGAAGTAGTCGAGCAGGACGCCCTGCGGGCTGAACTGCTGCGGCCAGTCGTCGCGCTGGAGGAACGAGTAGCTGTACAGGTGGTTGGGGACGTCGACCCGGCAGCCGGGGTAGCGGTTCTCGAACCACGTGCCCCCGACGTCGGCGTTCTTCTCGAGGATCACGACCCGCACGCCGGCCTGCAGCAGGTGGTGGGCGGCGGCGAGGCCGGACATGCCGGCGCCGATGATCCCGACGACGAGCTCGCGGTCCGGATCGAGGTCGGCGGCCCGCCAGACCGGCCCGGTCGCGCCGGTGAGCTCGGTGGCCAGGAGCTCGGCGTAGTCGTCGCCGACCGGGGCGCCGGCCACGAAGGACAGCATCTGCCGCAGCTCGTCTGGCGTCGGGTCGGGCG
>JACDCH010000544.1 GCA_013694495.1 Acidimicrobiia bacterium
ATCTCGGCCTGGGCGGCGGCCACGTCCTCGGCGGCGACGGTGACCGCGCCCCACGACGTCGTGAACGCCAGGGCACCGTCCGGGGGACGGATCGACGCGGCGAGGGCGACCGCGGCTGCTGCTGCGAGGCGGCCGTCGCCGAGGAGCGCGGCCCGGTCGGGTTCGTCGACCGGTCCCGCGCTCGACGCCCCCACGAGGCCGGCCAGCGTGGCCTGCCGGACGCTGCCCTCGCCCAGCGACGGCAGGACCTGGCTGATGTAGCGCAGGAACGTCGGGTTCGGGCCGACGACGAGAACTCCCTCCTCGGTGAGGCGCTGGCGGTGCTCGTAGAGCAGGTAGGCCGCCCGGTGCAGCCCGACGGCGGTCTTACCCGTGCCGGGACCGCCCTGCACGACGAGGCACCGCTCGATCGGGGCGCGGATGACGACGTCCTGCTCAGCCGCGATCGTGGCGACGATGTCGCGCATCTCCCCGGTGCGGGCTCGCTCGAGCTCGGCCAGCAGCGGGTCGGGGACGCCGCCGTGGGCCGCGTCGATGCTGTCGGGGTCGTCGAAGTCCTCGTCGAACAACGCGTCGATGCGGGCGCCCGTGGTGGCGAAGCGGCGACGGAGGCGCAGGCCCTGTGGGTCGGCCGGCGTGGCCCGGTAGAACGATGTGGCCGCTGGCGCCCGCCAGTCGACCACCAGCGTGTCGCCGTCGGCGGCTTCCACGTGGCGGCGCCCGATGCGGTGGCCCCCGACCTCGGCGGGCAGGTCGTCGGGGTCGATGCGACCGAAGGCGAGACCGGGGACGTCGATCTCGAGCTCCCGGAGGCGCCGCCGGAGGTGGGCCTCGGTCTGGTAGGCGTCCATCTCCCCCGCCTTGGCGTCGGCCACCGCGATCCCGACGGCGCGCTCCGTCCGCTCGCGCATGCGGGCCAGGGCGGCGTAGGCGCGATCGAGGTGCGCCTGCTCGTGGGCGAGGTCGACGTTCTCGGGCACGCCGCGGCCGGGTCGATCCATAGGGGGTCGACGACGCTACGCGCGCGCCCGAGCGGGCGCGCGAGCATTTCGGCGTGCGCACGCTCAAGGCCCGGCTGCTGGTGGCGACCCCGCTCCTCGGTGACCCGAGCTTCGAGCGCACGGTCGTCTACATGCTCGAGCACGGCGGCAGCGGGGCGCTCGGCGTGGTGCTGAACCGGCCGACGACGCTCGAGGTGGGCGAGCCGCTACCGGCGTGGCGTCGTTTCGCCGGGCCGCCCGGGGTGGTGTTCGCCGGCGGGCCGGTGAGCATGAGCTCGGTCATCGGCGTCGCTCGGGCCGTGGCGCCGATGCCGACCGGCGCCTTCGAACCGGTCGACGGCCTCGTCGGCGTCCTCGACCTCACCCGCGACGCCGACGAGCTCGCCGTCGCCGTCGGGGCCCTGCGGGTGTTCGCCGGGTGCGCCGGGTGGGGCCCGGGCCAGCTCGAAGGGGAGATCCAGACCGGCTCCTGGTACGTCGTCGACGCCGAGCCGTCCGACCTGTTCGACCCGGCCCCCGACGGCCTGTGGCGGGCGGTACTCGCCCGCCAACCGGGCCGCCTCGCCCAGGTGGCGCGGGTCCCCGCCGACCTCAGCCTCAACTGAGGTGACGTGACGGTGGGCGTGGGCGCGTGGGGGTGCGGGGCGGCCACGGTCGGCAACCCGTCCGCCGGTCCTGAGGTACGGTCCGGCGAATGGCGGTAGCCGTCGACGGGGCCCGGGTGCTGATCACCGGCGCGTCGTCCGGCATCGGCTGGGCCACCGCCGAAGCACTCGCTGCGGCCGGCGCCACGGTGGCCGTCAGCGCTCGACGGGCGAGGCGGCTCGACGATCTGGTGACGGGACTCCCCGGTCGCGGTCACGTCGCCCTGCCCGCCGACCTCGCCGACCTCGATGCAGCCGCCGCCGTCGCCGTCGCCGCATGGGAGGCGCTCGGTCATCTCGACGTCGTCGTGCACAACGCCGCCATCCCGAAGCGGCGCCACGTCACCGCCCTGACCCCGGCCGAGGTCGAGGAGACGATGCGCCTCAACTACCTGGCGCCCGTGCGGGTCGCGCTGGTCACCCTGCCCCGCATGCTCGCCCGGGGCTCCGGTTGCCAGGTGTTCGTGTCGAGCCTCGGGGGTCGGCTCCCGATCGTGAACGAGGCCGCCTACTCCGGATCGAAGTACGCGCTGTGCGGCTTCGCCGAGTCGATGGCGGTCGACCTCCACGCGTCGCCCGTCGACGTCCGCCTCGTGCTGCCCGGGCCGATCGCCACCGAGATCTGGGACCAGCCCGGCAACGACCCGCCGCTGTACGACGGCCCGTTGGAGCCGCCGTCGCTCGTGGCCGACGCCATCGTCGCGGCCATCGAGGGAGACGCCTTCGAGGTGTACGCGCCGGACATGAAGGGCGTGGTCGAGTGGAAGACCAGCGACCCCGACGCCTACATCGCCGGTGTCGCGGCCATGGCTCGACCGGCGGAGGCGACCCCGTGAAGGCCCTCGTGTTCGGCGATTTCCCGGACCCGATGCCGCCCCCGCCGGCCGACGACGCACCGCGGCTGGTCAAGCACCTGGCCAGCACGCCGATGCAGCTCCGAGACGTGCCCGACCCCGAGCTGCGGGGGCCGGACTGGGCCGTGCTGCGAACCCGGCTCACCGGCATCTGCGGGAGCGACACGAAGCAGGTGCTGATGGACTTCGAGGGAGCGGCCGACTCCCCCATGACCGCGTTCATCTCGTTCCCCCAGGTGCTCGGCCACGAGGTCGTCGCCACCGTGGAGGAGGCGGGGCCGGAGGCGGGCGTCCGGGCCGGCCAACGGGTCGTGCTGAACCCGTGGCTGTCGTGCGAGGTGCGGGGCATCGACCCGTGCTGCCCGCCCTGCGAGGCCGGCGACTTCAGCCTGTGTTGGCGGTTCCTCGACGGGTCGCTCCGGCCCGGCATCCACACCGGCAACTCGGCCGACGCCACCGGCGGCTTCGCCGAGCTGCTCCCGGCCCACCGGCGCATGATGGTGCCGGTCCCCGACGACGTCCCCGACGAGGTGGCCGTGCTGGCCGACCCGTTCTCGGTCGCCCTCCACGCCGTCACCCGCACGCCGCCGCCGCGCCGGGGTCGCGTGGTCGTCTACGGCGCCGGCGCCCTCGGCACGTGCGCCACCGCCATCCTCCGCGCCCTGTACCCCGAGGTGCGGGTGGCCACGGTGGCCCGGTGGGACGCGCAGGAGGCGCTGGCCGCCGACCTCGGCGCGGTGACGTTCTCGCCCGAACCCCGCGAGCAGCTCATCGAAGAGCTGGCCGTCTGGTCGGGCGGCGTGCTCCGCTCGCCCTGGGAGGGCCTGCCGATCACATGGCCCGGGCAGATCGACGTCGTCTACGACACGGTCGGCGCCCCCGAGACCCTCGAGGTGGGCCTGCGGGTGCTCGCCGGCCGCGGCTCGATCGTACAGCTGGGCCTGTCGTCCATGGACCGCTGCGAGTGGACGCCGTGGTACTTCAAGGAGGCCCGGCTCGTCGGCTCGAACGCCTTCGGGATCGAGGAGGTCGACGGCGTGCGCAAGCACGCCATGGAGCACTACCTCGACCTCGTGCGTTCGGGCCACATCGACCTGAACGGCATGCTCACCCACACGTTCCCCCTCGACGGGTGGCGCGAGGCGTTCACGACGCTGATCGACCAGGGGATCACCGGCGCCATCAAGTGCGCGTTCGACCTGCGATAGTTCGGCCATGTCCGACGAGCGCACCGAGACCATCACCGCCTCCGACGGCGGCACCTTCGACGGCTGGCTGTTCCTCCCGCCGAACGGGCGCGGCCCCGGCATCCTCCTGCTCCAGGAGATCTTCGGCGTCGGGGAGTTCCTGCGGGGCAAGGCCATCGACCTCGCGGCCCGGGGCTACGTGGTGCTGTGCCCCGACGTGTTCTGGCGCAGCGAGCGCCGCGTCGCCCACGGCCACGACGAGGCCGGGCTGCAGCAGGCGTTCGCGTCGCTGACGAAGTGGCAGGCCGAGACGGACGACGCCACCAACGTCGGCGACCTCCTCGCCGCCCTCGCCCACCTGCGCGGCATGCGAGCCGTCGACAGCGCCAAGGTGGCGGTGATGGGCTACTGCCTCGGGGGTCGCCTCGCCTACGAAGTCTCGGTGGCGGGCGACCCCGACGCCTGCGTCGCGTACTACGGCTCCGGCATCGGCGAGCGCGTCGACGCCACCGCCGGCGAGGTCTCGTGCCCCACCCTGTTCCACTACGGCGACAGCGACCCGTTCATCCCCAACGAGGAGAACGAGGCCGTGCAGGCCGCCTTCGCCGGCAACGACGACGTCACGGTGCACGTGCACGCCGGTGGCGGCCACGCCTTCGAGAACGAGCAGGCCGAGCAGTTCTGGAACACGGCGTGCGCCGAGCGGTCGTGGTCGCTCACGCTGGCGTTCCTCGCCGAGCAGCTCCAGCCCCCGACGCCCTGAGGTGGGCGTCGTCCCGACCCACCGGCACACACGCGCGCGGTGGTACCGCCGGCCCGGCGGCCCCTGGGACGGCCTCACCCTCGACCGGATGCTGGCGGTGGCGCCGACCCGGCGCTCCCTCCTCGTCGACGGCGACTGGCGGTTGTCGTCCGTCGAGCTCAACCACCTCACCGCCTGCGTCGCCGGCGGGCTCCGGGCCGCAGGGGTCCGGCGCCGCGACGCCGTCGCGTGGCAGCTGCCGAACTGCTGGCAGGCGGTCGTCCTCTACCGCGCCTGCTGGCGGCTCGGCGCGGTCGCCACACCGGTGCACAACCACGCCGGGCCGGCCGACGTGGAGGCCGTGCTCGGCCAGGTCGGTCCCCGCCTCGCGGTGGACCCGACCGACCTCGACGCGCTCGTCGCCGCACCTCCGCTGGCGCCGTCGTTCCGCCCGGCGCGCCCGGCCGACCCGGCCGTCATCCTCTTCACCTCGGGCTCGTCGGGTTCGCCCAAGGCCGCCATCCACACGCACCGGGGCCTGGCGCACAAGGCCCGGCTGATGCTCGACGTGCACGGCCTGGCCCGCAAGGACGCCGTCCTGATGCCGGCCCCCCTGGCCCACGTGAGCGGGCTCTTGAACGGGGTGCTCATCCCCGGCGCATCCGGCATGCGGACGGTCCTCCAGGCCCGCTGGGATCCCGACGCAGCGTTGCGCCTCATCGAGGACGAGCGGGTGAGCTTCATGATCGGGCCGCCGACGTTCTTCGTCGGCCTGCGCGACGCTCCGACGTTCTCGCCGGCCGCTGTGAAGTCGCTGCGCCTCGTCTCGTGCGGCGGGGCCGGCGTCACCGCCGACTTCGTCAAGGACACGGCCGACGCGCTGGGCTGCCGCGTCAAGCGCACCTACGGCTCGACCGAGGCCCCCACCGTCGCCACCGCCCACGTCGACGACGGGAAGAAGGCCGGCCGGCGCACCGACGGCCGGCCGACGGGCGAGGTCGAGCTACGGATCGAGCCGAGCTCCGGCGAGCTCCTCGTGCGCGGCCCCGAGGTGTTCGCCGGCTACACCGACCCGGTCCGCACAGGGACTGCGTTCGCGCGGGGCGGGTGGTTCCGCACCGGCGACCGGGGCATCATCGACGACGGCGGCTGGCTGACGATCACAGGTCGCCTCAAGGACCTCATCATCCGGGGCGGCGAGAACATCGCGACGGCCGAGGTCGAGGCGGTGTGCGAGGCGCACCCCGTGGTCCGCCACGCGGTGGCGGTCGGCGAACTGGACCGCCGCCTCGGGGAGCGGGTCGTGGTGTTCGTCGTGCTCCGCCCCGGCGCGGAACCGGGCTCGTTCGACCGGGACGCGTGCCGGGCCTGGTTCGAGGCTCGGGGCGTGGCCCGCTTCAAGACGCCCGAGCGGGTCGAGGTGCTCGAGAACCTGCCGACCCTCCCGGCCGGCAAAGCCGACCGGGAGGCGGTTCGCCGCCTGGTGTGAGCAGGTCAGTAGGAGCCGGTGGCCGCGTCAGGCGTGGGCGTGGGCCTTCCGACCGCGCCAGCCCAGCAGCCAGCCGACGATGAACCCGGCGGCAGCGGCGATGCCGATGACGGCAGCCAGCGGGGCCGTGAACTTGTCGACCGCGACATCCATCGTCACGCTGTCGGTGTTGAGGGCGGCGAACGCCACGATGGCCACGATGACGATCGTGGCCAGCATGATCCGCAGGCTGTGACCGGCGGAGTTCTTGCGCACCACCACCCGCTCGGGCTCGGTGCGGGAGTGGCTGGGCTCGGTGCGGGCGTGACCCTCGGCCGGCACCTCGCCGTCGGCCCAACGGGCTCGATCGTCCGTCTCCAGCCGGTTGTCGTCGTGCGAGATCGCCATGAGAGGCCTCCTGGTCGCTTCGTGCGGTCGTCGCCGCATACCCCGCCGGGCGCCGGCGGCAGACCGCCGTGCCATCATCGGCCGATGGACGGGCTGGTCGAGGCGGTGGCGCCCGGAGCGATCGCGCTGATCGGCGGGTGGTCGGCCACCAGCGGCAAGCACCACTTCCCGCGGGCCGAGGTGTGCCCCTACACGGGAGCCGACGACGTCGAACGGGTGCTGCTCCCGACGACCGGGCGCCTCTGGCTGTGGACGGCGGTCACCGCGGCGCCGCCGGGGTACTCGGGCCCGGTGCCCTACGGGTTGGGCGTCGTCGCCCTCGACGGGATCGACCTGCTCGTGGCCGGCCGGCTCACCGAGGCCGACCCGGCCGCGTTGGCGGAGGGCCAGCCGATGGTGCTCGTCGCCGACCTCGACGTCTGGGCCTGGGCGCCGGCGTGACCCGCGTCCGGATCGCCGGGCTGGGGTTGCACCCGTTCGGCCGCTTCGACGGCGTGTCGTTGGGCGCCATCGGGGCGACCGCGGCGCGGCAGGCGCTGGCCGAGGTCGACGTGCAGCCTGGCCAGCGC
>JACDCH010000547.1 GCA_013694495.1 Acidimicrobiia bacterium
AGGCGGCGCACCCGGCCCCGAACGTCGCCGGCTTCGCCGACCGGCGCGGCGACGCGCTGGTCGTGACCGACGGCGCCGTCGCCCTCCTGACCCGCGACCAGCTCGAGGCCGTCGCCGCCGCCCAGCTCGCCATCGCCCACGAACCGATCTGCCGCCGGCTCGACGGCGCCTCGTCGGCGATGCGCCTGTTCCAGGTGGCCGGCTTCGTCGAGTTCGTTCCGACAACGCTCCTCCTGTCGATCGGCCTGTGGCAGGTCGGGCTCGCCGTCATGGTCCTGTTCGGCACGGCCACCGCGGCCGGGTGGCTGGTGGGCGGCCGGGTCCGGTGGTGGAGCAGCGTCGCCGCCGACGCGGTGTGCGTCCGGACGACCCGCCACCCCGGCCCGCTCGTCGAGGCGCTCCGGGCCCTGGCCCGCTGGCACGGCGAGCAGGTCAAGACGACGGGCCTCACGCAGTGGACCGGCGCCGGCGGCACGCAGTGGGCCATCGTCCTCGGGCCCCGGTGGACCTCGACCACGTCGGTCAACGGCCGGGTCACGGACCGGCGCTCGGCGGAGATGGTGGAGGATGCCCGGCTCCTCGTGCGGGCCGGCCTCGTCCGGCGCGTCTGCCTGGGCGGCGACGACGCGTCGATGACCTCCTACGAGGACATCGCCGCCACCGTGCGCAACGCCGGCCGAGCTGCGGCGTCGGGCGCGGCCGCCGTCGTCGAGGGCGAGCTCGTCGGGCTGCAGGGCGTCCTGACCCGGGCCACGCCGCCCGGCTGGCACCCGGACCCGGCCGGTCGGGCCCGCCTGCGCTGGTGGGACGGCACGCGCTGGACGGAGCACACCGCGGCCTGACGCGCGATCAGGCCGCGACGGCTCAGGGCTGGGGGTTGGCGGCCAGCCAGGCCGCGACAGGGATGCTCTCGTAGGACTCATAGCCGACGGGCAGCACGATGTCGCCGGCCGACGAGAGGAACACGATCTCCCAGGCGTGGAACCCGTAGTACGTCCTCGGGTCCTGGGCCATCACCGACGCGTACTGCAGGACGCCCCGCACGTACCGGTTGTCGTTGTTGTAGCGGAACAGGGCGTTGTTCATGCCCTCGAGCGTCCCTCGGTCGCCGCCGTTGGCTGCGAGGTAGTTGGCGGCGCCCATGATCGCGTCGCGGTGGTTCCACACGTCGCCACCCAGGCCGTAGGCCGCCCACGTGCCCGGAATGAACTGCATCGGGCCCTGGGCGCCGGCCGACGACAGGCCGACGATGCGGCCCATGCCCGTTTCGACCAGGTTCACCGCGGCCAGCACGTTCCAGGGGACGCCGAACTGGGCTTCGGCCTCGCGGTAGTAGCCGAGCAGCTCGTCGGCCGGCAGCGGTGCGGCGATTCGCCAGGCCGGCAGGTTGTCGGACAGCCGGCTGTGCATCGAGCGGAACTCGCGACGCGCAGCGGCCTGGCGGCTGGCCGGTTCGACGAGGGACGCGGGCAGGCGCCCGAGCACGACGTCGTCCCACTCTGCGTGCGTGGCGAGCGCTCGGTACGCCACCTGCTGGAGGCGACCGGCGGCCATCAGCCAGGCGGTGGGGGCGGCGGGGTCGCGGATCGTGAGCTCGGCCTGGGCGATCTGGTCGGCCAGAACCACGGGGTCGCCCGAGGCGACGGCCGGACCGCCGGCGATGATCGGGGCCAGCGCGGCCGGTGGGGCCGGGGGTGCCGTGGTGGTGGTGGTCGGTGCCAGCGTGGTCGGCGGGGCGGTCGTGGTCGTGGTCGGCGCCGTCGTGGTGTTGGTGGCGGGCGGGATGGTGGGCGCCGTGGCCAGCTCCTTGGGGTTCGCCGCTGCGTCGGGCTCGGCCCGCGCCGTGACGGCGAGCGCGCCGGCGCCCAGTGCAACGACCGCCAACGCGACGGCGAGGAGCCCTCCCTTTGCCCGCGACATGGAGCGATCAGAGTAGAGGACTATGCGGGCAGGACCCTGTACACGGGTCCTTGGAGTGAGAGGGCCCAGAGCTCGCCCTCGCTGTCCTGGCCGAACGACGTGAGTTGGGGGACCGTCACCCCGAGCGCTCGCGCCGACGAGGGCAGTCCGTTCGTGACGACCAACGCCTGCAGCTCGCCGAGGCAGTGGTCGCCCCACACGTAGGCGCCCACGAGGGCGGGGACGCGGGCGCCGCGGTAGACGTAGCCGCCGGTGATGGCGCACCCGCCCGAGGCGTGGTCGTAGGTGAGGACCGGCTCCACGGCGTCGTCCGGTGCCGAGCTGCCCTCACGGATCCGGTCGCCCTCGACGTCGGACCAGCCCAGGTTGGCGGCCCGGCCCGCGCCCGTCCCGCCGTCGGCGGCGGCGAGGTAGTCGATCTCCTCGACCGTCTCCTGGCCGACGTCGGCGATCCAGAGGTCGCCGGTGGCGGAGTCGAAGCTGAAGCGCCACGGGTTGCGTAGCCCGTAGGCCCACACCTCGGGCGCGCCGTCTGTGCCGTCGCGGAAGGGGTTGCCGTCGGGGATGGCGTAGGCCTGGCCCGCCTCCTCGGCCTCCGGCGCCACGTCGGGATCGATGCGCAGCAGGTTGCCGAGCAGGTCGGTGGGGTCCTGGCCCGTGCCCTGCGGGTCGCCGCCCGGGCCACCGTCGCCCATGGCCCAGTACAGGAAGCCGTCGGGGCCGAACGCGACCGCCCCGGCGTTGTGGATGTCGTCGGGGTCGGCGATCAGGAGGAGCTCGCGGCGCGACGACGCGTCGGCCCGTTCGCCGTTCATGCGGTACTCGACGAGGCGCTGGTTCTCGTCGAGGTCCGTGTAGCCGACGTACATGCGGTTGCCGTCGGTGCTGAAGGCGATGCCGAGCAGGCCCTGCTCGAGACCGCCGGTCGCGACGTCGTCGCTGAGGTCGAGGGCGGGGGTGCGGTCGACGGCAAAGGTCTGCGCTCCGTTGCTGCGCGTCGTGATCTCGATGCGGCGCACCCGGCCGGTCCGCTCGGTGATGAAGACGGCGGGGTCGCCGAAGCGGGCGGCCAGGGCGGTCGGCTCCTCGAGCCGGGCGACCTCCTCGAGGCGGATGTTGACGGCCGCGAGGTCGATCGGCGGCACCGTCGTGGTGGGCGGCGGCGGGACGGCGGTGACGCCGGGCGCCAGCGTCGTCGACGGGAGGAGGTCGCTGACCGCGGTGCCGACGTCGTCCTGCTTCACCGCCGTGCAGGCGCCGGCGACGAGCACCAGCAGCGAGATGGCAGCGGCGGACCGGACCCTCACCGGCGCACCTGGCGGATCAAGCCCTCCTGCACGACGGAGGCCACAAGCGCGCCGTCCTGCGTGTAGACGAGACCGCGCGCCAGCCCGCGCGCTTCGGACGCCGACGGGCTGTCCTGCGCGTAGAGCAGCCACTGGTCGGCCTCGAACGGCCGGTGGAACCACATGGCGTGGTCGAGGCTCGCCATCATGAGCTCGTTCTCCTGGTAGGTGCCGCCGTGGGGCAGGAGCGTGGTGTCGAGCAGCGTCATGTCGGACGCGTAGGTGAGGACGCAGGCGTGGAGGATCGGGTCGTCGGGCAGTAGCCCCGCGGCCCGCAGCCACACGTGCTGGCGGGGCGGCAGCGGCTCGTCGCGCTCCTGTGGCGTCCAGTCGACCCGGAAGTCGATCGGCCGGGGGCGGGTGTACCACTCGCCCAGCAGCGCGGCCCGGTCGGCCCAGCGCTCGCGGAACGTGGGCAGCTCCTCGGGCGCGGGGATCCCCTCGGGCACGGGCAGCTGGTGCTCGAGCCCCTGCTCGGGCTTCTGGAACGACGACTGCAGGTTGAAGATCGCCTTGCCGTGCTGGATGGCCACGACGCGTCGCGTGGTGAAGCTGCGTCCGTCGCGGATGCGGTCGACCTCGTAGAGGATCGGCACCGACGGGTCGCCCGGGCGCAGGAAGTAGGCGTGGAGCGAGTGGACGTGGCCGTGCTCGGGGTCGACCGTGCGGGCGGCGGCCACCAGCGCCTGACCGGCCACCTGGCCGCCGAACACCCGCTGCAGGGAGACGTCCGGCGACACCCCTCGGAAGAGGTTCACCTCGATCGTCTCGAGGTCGAGCAACCGCACGAGCCCGTCGACGGCGACCTGGTCGACGACCGGAGCGCGATCCCACGTGGGTGGCGTCGGCGGGGTCGGCGTCATCGGGCCCATCTTGCCTGACTACGTTGCGCGCCCATGCCCCGCGCCTTCCCCGACGGTTTCCGCTGGGGGACCGCCACCGCCGCCCACCAGATCGAGGGCGGCAACGTGAACAACGACTGGTGGGCCTTTGAGCACACGGAGGGCTCCGGGTGTCGCGAGCCGTCGGGCGACGCCTGCGACTCGTGGCACCGCTGGCCCGAGGACGTGGCCCTGTGCGCCGAGCTCGGCCTCACCGACTACCGGTTCTCGGTCGAGTGGAGCCGCATCGAGCCGGAGGAGGGCATGTGGTCGACGGTGGCCGTCGACCGCTACCGCCGTCAGTGCGAGGCGCTGCTGGCGGCCGGGATCGATCCGGTCGTGACGTTCCACCACTTCACGACGCCCCGCTGGGTGGCGGCCCGGGGCGGCTGGACCGACCCGGCCACCGCCGACCGGTTCGCCGCCTTCTGCCGCCGCCTCGCGGGCGAGCTGGCGCCGGTGCTGCGCCGGGCGTGCACGATCAACGAGCCGAGCATGGTGTCGACGCTCGGCCACCTCGCCGGCGTGTTCCCGCCAGGGCGCCAGGACAGCGACCTCCGCCGCACGGTCAACGCCGTCTTCTGCGCGGCCCACCGCCAGGCCGTCGACGCCATCCGCGCCGCCGCCCCCGGCGTGCCGGTCGGCATCACGCTGGCGATGAGCGACTACCAGGCGGTCGGCGGCCCAGCGGCCGAGGCCCGGCTCGAGCGCATCCGGTACCGGATGGAGGACGAATTCTTCGAGGCAACCGAGGGCGACGACTTCGTCGGCGTGCAGACCTACAGCCGTACCCGCGTCGGCGACGACGACGTGCTCGGGCCCGAGGACGGCGTCGACACGCTCGTCATGGGCTACGAGTTCTACCCCGAGGCCCTGGCCGCCACGATCCGCCGGGCGTGGACGCTCACGTCCGGCGAGGTGCCCGTCCTCGTGACCGAGAACGGCATCGGCACCACCGACGACGAGCAGCGCATCCGCTATGTGCGCACGGCTCTCGAAGGCGTCCTCGACTGCATCGACGACGGGATCGACGTGCGGGGCTACACGTACTGGTCGCTGCTCGACAACTTCGAGTGGGCCCACGGCTACGGGCCCCAGTTCGGCATGGTGGCCTGCGACCGCACCACGTTCGAGCGCGCACCGAAGGCGAGCGCCCGCTGGCTCGGGTCGATCGCCCGGGCCAACGCCCTGCCCGACGCCTAGGACGCCGCCTGCTCGACCTGCGCCACCGGGCCCGGGCGGTACCGCTCGGTAGTGTCCGCCGTCGTGCTCGACCTGACGCCCGATGAGCTCCTCTCCACCACCCGCGCGGTCCGCAAGCGCCTCGACCTCGAGACGCCGGTGCCGCTCGAGCTGGTGCGGGAGTGCATCGAGCTGGCCACGCAGGCGCCGTCGGGATCGAACCAGCAGGGCTGGCACTTCGTCGTCGTCACCGACGCGGCCAAGCGGGCCGCCCTGGGCGACATCTACCGCCGTGCCTTCGACATCTACGAGACGATGCCCACCGCTGTCGGCAACGCCGCCTACGACGACCCCGCCCGCGCTGCCACCCAGGACCGGGTGCGCAGCTCGGCCCGCTACCTCGCCGACGTCATGGGCCAGGCCCCGGTGCTCGTCATCCCGTGCATCGAGGGTCGCGCCGACCACCTGCCGAACGTGATGGCCAGCTCGATGCTCGGCTCGATCATCCCGGCGGCCTGGAGCTTCTGCCTCGCCGCCCGGGCCCGCGGGATGGGCACGTCGTGGACGACGCTGCACCTCATGTTCGAGGAGGAGGCGGCCGGCGTCGTCGGCATCCCCTTCGCCTCGATCACCCAGACCGCGCTGCTGCCGCTGGCTTACACGAAGGGCACCGACTTCAAGGCCGGTCCCCGGGTGGCGCTCGACGAGATCGTCCACGTCGATTCGTGGTGATGGAGCCGGCGCTGGCGGCCGCTGCTGAGGCCGCGCGCGGCTTCATGCCGGTCGACGAGGGGTTCGCCCTCCACGACGCTGCGGCGTCCGTCGACCCTGCCGTCGCGGGCCCCTTCCTCGAGGTCGGCTCCTACTGCGGCAAGTCCGGCATCTACCTCGGCGCCGCCGCGCAAGCCGTCGGTCGCGTGCTGTTCTCCGTCGACCACCACCGCGGGTCCGAGGAGAACCAGCCGGGGTGGGAGTGGCACGAGCCCGACCTCGTCGATCCCGCCGTCGGTCGCATCGACACGCTCCCCGTGTTCCGGCGCACGATCCACGACGCCGACCTCGAGGACTCGGTCATCGCTGTAGTCGGCACCTCCGGCGCGGTCGCGGCCCAGTGGACCACGCCCCTCGCCTTCCTGTTCATCGACGGCGGCCACGGCGTCGAACCGGCCCGCCGCGACTACGCGGGCTGGACGCCGCACGTCGCGTCCGGCGGTCTCCTCGCCATCCACGACGTGTTCCCCGACCCCGCCGACGGCGGCCGCCCGCCCTACGACGACATCTACCTCCCGGCCCTGGCGTCCGGTCGCTTCGACGAGGTGTCCGCCACCGGCTCCCTCCGCGTCCTCCGCCGCAACCCCTGACCCCCCGTTCTTTGGCAGCACCGTCGCAGCAGTCGAGACGCTGGTGCCAAAGAACGGGGGTGGGGGGCGGGGTCAGCCGATGGCGCGGGCGAGGCGGTGGGCGGCCTCGGCGAGCTGGGCCGGCGCGGCGGTTGCGAACGAGAGGCGCAGCGAGTCGGGACGGACGTCGTCGACCGCGAACTCCGCGCCAGGCACGAAAGCGGTGCCGGCGGCGACGGCGGCGGGCAGGAGGGCCCGGGTGTCCACGTCCGCCAGCCGGGCCCACAAGAACATGCCGCCGGCCGGTTCGTCGAACGTGATGCGATCGCCGAGCTCCACCCGGAGGGCGGCCGCCAGCGATCGGGCCTGCGCCTCGTAGCGCGTGCGCAGGGAGGCGAGATGGGGCTCGAGGAAGCCCGGCTCGGCGAGCACCCGGTGGGCGATGTGCTGCGTGAGCGTGGCGGTCTGCAGGTCGGCGGCCTGCTTGACGCGCACGAGAGCAGCGGCGAGCTCACCGGGGGCGACGGCCCAGCCCACGCGCAGGCCCGGGGCGAGGATCTTGGACACGGTGCCGAGCGTCACGACCCGGTCGGACATGGTCGCCAGGCCTGGGGTTCGCACGCCGGCCCAGCGGAGCTCGCCATACGGGTCGTCCTCGACGATGACGAAGCCGCACCGGTTGGCGAGGTCGGCCAGCGCCCGGCGGCGGTCGGGGGCAAGCGTGGCACCGGTCGGGTTGTCGAACTCGGCTACGACGTAGACGAGCACGGGCCGGGCGCCGGCGGCGATGCGCTCGGCGAGCACGTCGACCCGCATCCCGTCGCGGTCGCTCGGGATGCCCACCAGCGTTGCCCCGGCCAGCCGGAACGCCTGCACGGCGCCGACGTACGCCGGGTCGGCGAGGGCGATCTCGGCGCCGGGGTCGACCAGCACCCGGGTCAGCAGCTCGAGGGCCTGCTGCGAGCCGTGCGTGACGACGACCTGGTCGGGCC
>JACDCH010000611.1 GCA_013694495.1 Acidimicrobiia bacterium
CGGCCACGGTGCCCAGCACCGACACGAGCAGCGGGCCCCTGCTCGAGCCGTCGGCGGCCAGCCGTATCACCTGGACGTAGGCGGCGTGCTTGCTGAACGGGGCCCACCGGCCGTCGGCGGTGCGGAACGAGAGCTCCAGCGGGAGCGCCTCGGCGTCGGGATCGACGTCGGGCGCCGGGTTCGCCGCGGTCCACTCCCCCGTGCGCTCCAGCTGGTCGACCTGGGCGAGCGCGGCGCCCTCGTCGGCCGAGAACAGGCCGTGATCGAGCAGCGGGACGAGGGCCAGCAGGACGATCGCGAGCAGGCCGACGTGGACCGGCAACGGGAGGTTGGCGAACCGCCGCCCGACGCCATCCATCGCCGGCGACAGTAGGCGGTGCCCCGGTTGCGTTGGCGGAGCCTCAGGCCTTGCGGAGCAATGCCGGGGTCGCGCCGACGCTCCTTGCGACCGCCGGAGGCGCTGGGGTCTGGGGCGGAGCCCCAGGGATCGGCCGCAGGGCGACGAAGTCGGCCGAGGACCGGGAACAGCCCCGAGCGCAGCGAGGGTCGATCGAACTCGAGCGAACGGAGTGAGGCGCAGCCGAACGAGTGAGCTCGAAACTCAGTTGAGTTGGCGGAGCTCGCGGCGCAGGTCGTTGATCTCGTCGCGCAGCCGGGCGGCGTACTCGAAGCGGAGGCCGACCGCGGCCTCGTGCATCTCCTCCTCCAGCGTGAGGATCAGCCGCTCCATCTCGGCGGCGCCGAGCGACACGATCTCGGCCCGCTTCCGCTCGGCCTCCCCCGGCCGGCGACGGCGGCGTCCGGAATCCGGTACCGGGGCTCCGTCGCTCCGACCGCCCCGCAGGGACGCCAGGATGTCCGTGACCGCCTTGCGGATGGTCTGCGGATCGATTCCGTGCTCGATGTTGTAGGCCTCCTGCACGCCCCGGCGCCGGTTTGTCTCCGAGATGGCTCGCCGCATCGAGTCGGTGACGTTGTCGGCGTACATCACGACCTGGCCCTCGACGTTGCGGGCGGCCCGGCCGATCATCTGGATGAGCGACGTCTCCGAGCGCAGGAAACCCTCCTTGTCGGCGTCGAGGATCGACACGAGCGAGACCTCGGGGAGGTCGAGGCCCTCCCGCAGGAGGTTGATGCCGACCAGCACGTCGAACTCGCCCAACCGCAGGCCGCGCAGGATCTCGATGCGCTGGATGGTGTCGACCTCGCTGTGGAGGTAGCGCACCCGGACGCCCTGCTCGAGCAGGTACTCGGTGAGGTCCTCGGCCATCTTCTTCGTGAGCGTGGTGACGAGCACCCGATCACCCCGCACGACGCGGTCCTCGATGTTGGCGAGGAGGTCGTCGATCTGGCCCTTGGTGGGCTTGACGATCACCTGCGGATCCACGAGGCCGGTCGGACGGACGATCTGCTCCACCACACGCGTGGAGGTCTGGAGCTCGTAGGACCCCGGGGTCGCCGACAGGAAGACGACCTGGCCGACGCGCTCGATGACCTCCTCGAAGCGCAACGGGCGGTTGTCGGCGGCCGACGGGAGCCGGAAGCCGTGCTGGATCAGTTGCTCCTTGCGGCTCCGGTCGCCCTCGTACTGACCGTGCAGCTGCGGCACGGTGACGTGGCTCTCGTCGATGACGACGAGGAAGTCGTCCGGGAAGTAGTCGAGCAGCGTGAACGGCGGCTCACCCGGTCCTCGACCGTCCATGGGCGCCGAGTAGTTCTCGATCCCGTTGCAGTAGCCGACCTCGGCCATCATCTCGAGGTCGTACTGGGTTCGCATGCGGAGGCGCTGGGCCTCGAGGAGCTTTCCCTCCTTCTCGAACTTGGCCAGCTGCTCCTGCAGCTCGACCTCGACGCGCGCGATGGCGCGCTGCATCCGTTCGTCGCCGGTGACGTAGTGGGTGGCGGGGAGGACGACCAGCTCCTCGAGGAAGCGGATCCGCTCTCCGGTGAGGGGATCGACCTCGGTGATCTGCTCGACCTCGTCGCCGAACAGCTCGATGCGGAAGACGGACTCCTCGTAGGCGGGGTGCAGCTCGATGGTGTCGCCCCGCACCCTGAAGCGGCCCCGCACGAGGTTGGCGTCGTTGCGCTCGTAGCGCATGTCGACCAGCCGGCGCAGGAAGCCCCGCTGGTCGATCGAGTCGCCGACCCGGATCTGCGCCATGTTCTCGCGGTACTCCGAGGGCGACCCCAGGCCGTAGATGCACGACACCGAGGCGACGACGATCACGTCGCGCTGGGTGAGGAGCGACGCGCTGGTGGAGTGGCGCAGCCGATCGATGTCGTCGTTGATCGAGCTGTCCTTCTCGATGTACGTGTCGCTCGAGGCGATGTAGGCCTCGGGCTGGTAGTAGTCGTAGTAGCTGACGAAGTACTCGACCCGGTTGTCGGGGAAGAACTCCCGGAACTCGCTCGCCAGCTGCGCGGCCAGGGACTTGTTGGGGGCGAGCACGAGCGTCGGCCGCTGGATCTGCTCGATCGTCCAGGCGATGGTCGCGCTCTTGCCCGACCCGGTGATGCCGAGCAGCGTCTGCCAGCGCTCCCCGCCCTCGATGCCATCGACCAGCTCGGCGATGGCCTTCGGTTGGTCACCGGCGGGCTGGAAGTCCGATACGACCTTGAACGGCGGCACGGCCGGCGATCCTACAGGCGAACACCGGTTCGGTGCTCGCCTGCAGGAGCTCGACTAGTCGTTGACGGGGAAGTCGTCGTCTTGGGCCAGGCGCTGGACGAACCGGGTCAGGAACGACGCCATCTGATCCCGGCGGACGTCCTCACCCGGCGCATACGTCCCATTCACCTTGCCCTCGGCGATGTTCGCCAGGGCCAGTGCGTTGATCGACGCCTCGTGGGTGTTCCCGTTGTCATCCGGGAACGCATCCGGTCCCGCCGGCAACGGTGCACCGGTGATGAACTGGTACGTCCGGAAGAGGAACGTCGCCATCTCCGCCCGGGTCACGGACTCCAACGGGCTGTACGTCCGCGGCGCCCGGCCCTGCACGATCCCTGCCAACGCCAACTGGTTGATCTGCAGGTCGTGGATCGTCGCCGGATCGTCGAACGCGTCCGGCGGCGCCGGGTTCAACGTCACCCCCGACCTCGTGATCAACCGGGTCAGGTACGACGCCATCTGGGCTCGGGAGACGTCGCGCTCCGGGCCGTACTGCCGACCGCCGATCCCCTCGGGCTGGCCGATCGTGAACCCGAGGAACGTGATGCAGTCGACCGCGAACTCGTGCACGTTCGGCGTCGCCCCGCTGCCCGCGGGCGCGCCCTCACCGGGCACGTCCGTGAACCCATCCTCCGGCGCGTTGAAACACGGGTCCGGGTCGGGGGTCGGCCCGAACGCGGGCCGGGACTCCACCGACCCGATGTCGATGCGACCCTCGTTGACGCGCGGGCCGCCCGTCTGATCCGTGTCCGGCGGGGGCGTGAACGTCGGGTCCCCCGCATTGATCGCCGGCGACCCCGGCTGCGGACGATGCGATGCCGTCGGACCCGCCTGCGCCAACGGCGCCAACCGCGGATCCTGCCCGAACAGCGCCTGCGTCGCCGCGTCCGGGTTGAAGTCGTCGTAGGACTCGTCGAACGAGGTGATCAGCGAGTAGACGCCGTCGACGCTGCCGTAGTACGCGGTGTAGTTGTTGTTGTCGTAGAAGTAGACGTCGACGTAGACGTCCCACGGCGCCGACCCGTAGGTCGCCGCGTTCTGCGGGGCCTGCTGTTGGGCGAAGATGCTCCCCGAGAAGATCGAGTTCTCCAAGTTGATGTCGGTGTCGGTGCCGGCGATGAGGACGCCGCCCGTACCGGTGAAGAACTGCGCCGCCTGGTCGCGTACGCTGATCTCGACGATGTTCCCCTCGATCGTCGAGTGGCGGATCTCGCTCTCGAATACGGTGTCGATGGCGTCGTAGCCCCTGCTGACGTCGTACAGGAAGAGGCCACCGGCGTCGGCCTCGGCCGTGTTCCCGGAGACGGTGCTGTTCTCCATGATGAGGTGGGTGTAGTACACGGACATCCCGCCGCCGGTGCCGTCGTTGTACTTGCCGAAGGACTCGGAGGCGGTGTTGCCCGTGATCGTGGACCGGTCGATCACGACGCCGCCCGTGTCGGGGATCGCGGCGGCACTGGCTCCGTTCGGCGAGAGGTAGCCGCCGACGAAGATCCCGCCGCCGTAGGACGCCTCGTTGCCGCTGATCGTCGAGTTGGTGACGCGCAGCTCGCCATCGCCGCCGACGAAGATCCCGCCGCCCCGGTTGGTGGCGTCGTTGTCGAGGATCGTGACGCCGTCCAGCACGAGGCTGGCGCTGTTCGCCCGGATGGCGCCGCCGTTGCCCTCGGGCCCGCCGTTGAAGTCGTTCCCGAAGGCGACGCCGCCGGTGAGCGTCATGCCGACGATCGTCACGTCGATCGAGTTGCTCTCGGTGTCAAAGATCCGGTTGGCGGGGCCGCCGGCGGCGCTGGCGGTGATGCCGGGCCCGACGATCGTGACATCGCCCGAGAGGTCGATGTCGGCGTTCCCCTCGCCGACGAGTGTGTTGCTCACATCGACCGTCGAGCCGCCGGGGGGCAGCGCGAACGTGATCGTGTCGGCGCCCGCCTGGTTGTTGGCGAAGGCCGCGGCCTCCCGCAGCGACGTGACGCCGTCGCACACCACCTCGTCGACCGCGGTGTTGACGACGAAGGAGCTCTGGTCGCCGCAGCCGAGGCCGGCACCCGCCGGCAGGGCCCCGCCGACCAGCGACGAGCCCAAGGCCAGGACGGCGCCAGAGCCCATCGTGACCCGCTTCGCGCTGCGCCCCCGCTTGCGCTCGAGCGCCCGTCGCCCCGCGCGGTTCAGCCCCACGTGCTCACCCATTCGCCGTTCTCCATTCGTCCCACGCCATCCCGGCGCTCGAAGTGCGCAAACGTAGTCCCTACGATGCGGCCGTGGAACGGATCGGTGGCCGGGTGCCGGATCGGGGCCACGAGGACCGGACCAGAGGCCAGCGCCCTGGAGCCCGGGCGGCCGGCCCGCGGCTCGACCGGCCGGTCTTCATCGTCGCGCCGCCGCGCTCCGGCGCCTCGGCGATGGTGGCAGCGCTCGCCGGCTCGGCCGATGCGTGGACGCTCCCGCGAGCTTCGAGCGGCCACATCGAGTCCGTCGTCGGACTGGGCCCTGCCGCGCATGGCTGGGAGTCGAACCAGCTCACCCGCGCCGACGCCTACTCCGATGTCGTCCAAGCCCTGAGCACGCGCCTCGCGGCCGCCGCGGTCGATCGCAACGGGCGGAGCGCGGCACCCGAACAGCGGGTGCGACTCCTCCACTGGTCGCCCAAGAACGCCCTCCGCGTGCCGTTCCTGGCCAAGGCGTTCCCCGCCGCCCGGTTCGTCTACGTGTACCGCGACCCGGCCGAGGCCCTGGAGCGAATCGTCGACGGCTGGCGGTCGGGTCGGTACGTCACCTACCCCGAGCTGCCCGGCTGGGACGGCCCGCCCTGGTCCTTCCTGCTCACGCCCGGCTGGCGCGAGCTCCCCCACGACGACCTTGCCGCCGTCGCCGCCGACCAGTGGCGACGCAGCGTCGACCAACTCCTCGACGATCTCGCCGCGATTCCGGGCGACCGCTGGTGCGTCGCCTCCCACGACCGCGTGGTCGACCCCGCCAGCGCTGCGGCGGAGGTCCAACGCGTGTGCAGCTTCTGCGAGCTCGACGCCGACTTCCCCTTCGAAGCGGTCGGTCGGACCTCGACGGTCGAGCCCGCGGAGCCGGTCGACCCGGCCGACATCGCTCGGGTGCTTCCGGTGGTCGCAGCCGCGGCCGACCGGGCTCGCGACATGTTCGCCCGCCCGCCGACGATCCCCTCCAGCTCGAGCGCGCCGCCGAAGCAGCCCGAGCACGCCTTCAGCAGCCTCTCGACGACCAACCTCGCACCGCTGCTCCGGCGGTTGGGCGTCACGCCGATCCTGACCACCTACCAGAGCGGGCGGCTGATCGCGGTGCGGGCCGAAGGGAACTCGGTCAACACCCACTTCCGGATGTTCCCGAGCCCGATGGGCGTCGCCATCCGCCGAGGCCGCCTCGCCCTCGGGACGAAGCGGTCGGTGTGGGAGTTCCGCAACGTCCCCGCGGTGGCGGCCAAGATCCCCCCGGCCGGATCGCACGACGCCTGCTTCCTCCCCGCCCAGTGCCATGTCACCGGCGACATCGCCATCCACGAGATGGCGTACATCGGCGAGGAGCTGTGGGTCGTGAACACCCGGTTCTCGTGCCTGGCCACCCTCGACCGCGATCACTCGTTCCGGCCACGATGGCGGCCGCCGTTCGTGTCCGGCCTGGCCCCGCAGGATCGGTGCCACCTCAACGGGATGGCCGTCGTCGACGACGAGGTCCGCTTCGTGACCGCCCTCGGCGTGAGCGACGAGGCCGGCGGGTGGCGCGAGAACAAGGCCCACGGCGGTGTCATCGTCGACGTGCGGTCGGGAGAGATCGTCACCCACGGGCTGTCGATGCCCCATTCGCCCCGGTGGCACGACGGGCGCCTGTGGGTGCTCGAGTCCGGCGAAGGGCGGCTCTGCACGGTCGACGCGGTCAACGGCGGCCGCGAGACCGTGGCCGAGGTGCCCGGGTTCGCGCGTGGGCTCGCCTTCGCCGGGCACCTGGCCTTCATCGGGTTGTCCCAGGTGCGCGAGCGGCTCTTCGGCGGGATCCCGATCTCGGTCCGGCTCGACGAGTCGGAGCGGGCCTGCGGGCTGTGGGTGGTCGACACCCGCTCCGGGGCCACCGTCGCCTTCCTGCGCTTCGAGGGCGCTGTGCAGGAGGTGTTCGACGTCCAGCTGCTGCACGGCATCCGGTTCCCCGAGCTCGTCGAACCGGAAGCCGACCTCACCGGCTCGTCGTACGTCCTGCCCGACGAGGCCCTCGCCGACGTGCAGCACTGAGGTTCAGCGCGAGGTCTTGCCGATGGAGGGCACCCACGCCACCGACGCAGCTCCTGCCGGCGGTCGTCGAGGAAGTCGCACCGCGCCCTCAACACCGTCGGGTAGCTGAGCAGGATCGCGGGCTGGAACGAGACGAGCCGCAGGTCTTCGGCTCACGACGACCCGTTCACCGGTGGAGCCCGACGAACCGGTCTCGTGCACCGGCTCGTGTTGCACCGGCAGATCAGCGACGAACAGGTCAGGACCCAGGGCCTGGACGTCGCGACGGCGCAGGACCGGCGCGGCCTGCAGTCCCCCGGGCCGCGCGACATCCGCGGGAGCGACGCCGGCGACGCCCAGCCCCTCGCGCAACCGGACGATCGCGGCGCCAACCACTCGACGAGGAGCGCCACTGGCCCCGCTGCCGCTCCTCGATGACCTCGGTCGGCAGCCGCTGCGTGCGCTCGAGCCGGTGGAGCAGCGCAACCACCGACGCGGACGGCCCGGTGTGGACGGGGGGCCACCCGACCGCCGCCACATCGCTGCGGGCGAGCAGCAGCTTCGGGTTCGGCGCCGGCACGGCCGGGACTACTTCGGGTGCTCGGCGGCGTCGACGCCGGCCTCGGCCCGCCGTTGCTCGAGCCACGACCAGAGGTCGTCCACCTGGGCCCGGAGCTCGTCGATCGTGCCGTTGTTGTCGACGACCACGTCGGCGACGGCCCGCCTCGCCTCCCGGCTCGCCTGGTTCGCGATGCGCGCCCTCGCGTCGTCCTCCGTGAAGCCACGGTGCTCGATGAGCCGGGCGACGGCCACCTCCGGATCGACGTCGACCACGATCACCGCGCCGTACCCCTGCTTGCCGCTCTCGACGAGCAGCGGGACGTCGTAGATCACGATGGCGTCCGTCCCGCTGTGCTCGGCGAGCACCGCCATCATCCGGACTGCGACGGCGGGGTGGACGATGGCCTCGAGGTCCTTGCGGGCGGCCTCGTCGGCGAAGACGACGGCGGCCACGGCCGGGCGGTCGAGCGTGCCGTCGGACTGCAGGATGCCGGGACCGAACCGCTCGACCATGGCGTCGAGCACCGGCTCGCCCGGCTGCTGCAGCGACCGGGTGATGGCGTCGGCGTCGACGATCACCGCGCCGCGCTCGGCCAGCGCCGCCGACACGGTCGACTTCCCCGATCCGATCCCGCCGGTCAGCCCCACGAGCAGCACGACCCGGACGGTAACCGTGCGGAGCGGTGGCCCGTACCATCCGCCCGGTGCCCCTCCGCCGCCCTCGCAGGCTGCCCGACGCTCTGTACGGGCCCGACCAGGCGGCGCGGCTCGAGGCGGCGGCCGAGCTCTCCCCGAAGGTGGCCGCACGCGTCGCAGCGGGGGTCGACGGCTGGCCCCCCCTGTCTCCGGGCGCGCTGAACGCCTGGCTGCTGCTCGTCACCACGAAGCCGCCCCATTGGCGGGACCGGCTGCTGTCCTTCCCCGAGCAGCCGCTCACCGCCGGGCACCCGCACGAGGGCTTCCTCTACCCCGACCCGCTCGGGTTCTGGGCCGAGGTCCGGCGCTGGACCTTGGTCGTCGCCCGCACCCGCAACCCGGCGTGGACGATCACCGAGGCGCTGTCGACCAGCGCGCTCGTCCACCTCGGCGAGGGCGTCGGCCGGCTCGCCCTGGCCCGGGACACCTGCCGGCCGGCGGTGCTGCTGTTCCTCGACGAACCGGCCTGGGGGGCGTCCGGCCTCACCCCGCAGCGGTCGACGGCGCACCACGTCCCCGACCCCCACCGGGAGGGTCAGGTGTACCAGGGCTTCTGGGGCACGCTCCCGGACGGCACAGTGGTGGGAAAGGCCCCGCAGCACCCGACGATGCGCCGTTTGTACCGCAGCGAGGACATGGACCGGTTCCTGCGTAGCTGGGCCGAAACGTCGTCGCGCCCGGGGGACTAGTCCGGTCCGGCTACGCCGCAACCGTCCGAACGGGGGGTGGTGCCGAGTGCAGCGGATCACCACAATCGCCCCGCACCCGCTGACCCGGAACCAGCGTTCCGGATCGACCCTTACCATGACCCCATCTCGGGGGAGGAACGTTGCGTCGTCGATCGAACCTGCTCGTCTTGTTGGGGCTCGCCTCCTTCGTGCTCGGGCTCCTCGCCGTGTTCCTGATCACGAAGGACGACGTCGACGGTGGGAGCGCCGGCGGCGCCGACACCGTCGAGGTGCTCGTCGCGGGCGCCGACCTCGAGGCCGGCACCAGCGGCGAGGACCTCCTCCGCAACGGCGACTACGACACCGAGCGCATCGCCCGGGCTGATCTGACCGCCGACAACCTCACGGCGCCGAGCCAACTGTCGGGCACGGTCCTCACGTTGAGGTTCGCGGCGGGCGAGCCGCTCCGGGTGTCCGGGCTACGCAGCCTGGGCAACTCGGTCCGCCCGCCGATCCCCGAGGGGTTCGAGGCGGTTGCCACCACCACCGACTTCGTCGCCGGCGGCGCGAGCAGCGTCATCCCCGGCGACCGGGTCAACGTGTACCTCAACATCCGGGCTCCGGTCGAGTTCACCGTCATCAACGAGGAGACGGGCGCCGAGCAGCCCTCAGCGGGCCCCTACGCCACCGGCCGCACCGAGCTCCTGCTGGCGAACACGCTCGTGCTTGACGTGCAGGTGGGCACCACCCCGCTGCAGGTCGGCCAGCCGACCGACGGCACCGCCGCCACGGCCACGGCCACGGTCAACCCGAGCTCGCTAACCTTCGTGCTCGCCGTCGACACGCTCGACGCCGAGAAGGTGATCTTCGCCTCCACCCAAGTCGGCTCCCAGCTCTACCTGAGCCGGGTGCGGCTCGACGACGACGGCAACCCGCCGCCGCCGATCGCCTCCACACCGGGCCAGGACTTCTTCACGATCCTCAACGAGGAAGCGCTGGCCGCATTCACCCGGACCAACCCCACCCCGTGACGACGTCGGAGCCCTAGATCAAGGTGCGCAACCCGAAGATCCTCGTGCTCGACCGCGGCGAGGAGCTGGCCACCCAGCTCCAGTCGTTGGTCGACGACTTCCGCCCCGTCCCCGAGGTCGTGTCCTGTACGCGCATGGGCGCGGTGGCGGAGGTGCTCGAGAACGACGGTCCCTTCGACGTGCTCGTCGCCGGGCCCAGCCTCGGCACCCGGTCCGGCCTGTCCCGGCTGAGCCTCATCCACGAGGACCAGCCCGCCATGAGCCTCGTGCTCGCGTTCAGCCGCCGGCCGGACGCCTCGCTGCGCGACATCGTCCGCACCGGTGCGGTCGACCTGCTGCAGCTCCCGATCGAGGACAAGGAACTGGTCGACGCCGTCGAGCGGGCCAGCGTGCTCAGCCGGGTGGCCGACGAGGCTGCCGCCGCCCAGGTCGCGCTCGCCGCCGCGCCGCTCGTCACCGCCGACGGCTCGGTCCCCAACCAGCCGGCTCGCACCTACACGATCTCGTCCGCCACCGGTGGCTGCGGCAAGACGTTCTTCGCCACCAACCTCGCCTACTTCCTGGTGCGGTACACCGGGAAGCGCGCCTGCATCGTCGATCTCGACCTGCAGTTCGGCGAGGTGTCCACGGCCATGCGGCTGCGGCCGAAGTTCACGATCTTCGACGCCCTGCAGCGTGAGGACACCGACGAGGACGACCTGCGCTCGCACATCGAGGAGTACACCGTCCAGCACGAGACGGGTGTCTGGGTGCTCGCTGCGCCACGAGAGCCCGCCGAGGCCGACCGCATCCAGCCCCCCGACGTCACCCGGATCCTCGAGGCCGTGCGCAAGCAGTTCGACTACGTAATCGTCGACACGCCCCCGCAGCTGAACGAGGCGACGCTCGCAGCGTTCGACCTGTCCGACGTGCTGTACGTCATGGCCACGCTCGACCTGCCGAGCGTGCGGAACATGAGCGTGTTCCTGAGCACCCTCGAGCGGCTCAAGGTGTCGGCCGACAACGTCAAGCTCATCCTGAACAAGGCCGAGTCCGACGTCGGCATCGACATCGACCAGGTGACCCGTCTGTTCCCGCAGGGCTTCGAGTCCGTTCTGCCCTACGCCAAGGAGGTCAGCCGGTCGATCAACCTCGGCATGCCGGTCATGGCCGCGTCGCCGCAGGCCGAGATCAGCCGACTGATGGCCTCCGGCATGAAGCCCCTGCTCCCGCTCGAGCAGCAGTCCAAGATGGCCGAGGCCACCACACCGCCGAAGAAGAGCCTGTTCCGGCGACGCCGGTGAGGGAGGAAGCGAACCCGTGAAGCTGTCCGAGAAGCTCGCCGCGCTCGAGGATGAGGAGAAGCGCGAGGCTGCGGCCGCCGCACCCGCTGCTCCCGCAGGCACCCAGGCGCCCACCGCGCCACGTCGCCGCATCGCCGGCACGGCCCGGGGCGACAACTGGGAGGCGACGAAGAAGACCGTGCGCTCCCTCGTGCTCGAGGAGGTGGCGCCCAAGATGCAGGGCCTCACCGCCGAGGCCCTCATCGGCGAGGTGAAGACGGCCCTCGACAAGATCCTGCAGCGCGAGGACGTCCAGGTGTCGCCGCTGGAGCGGCGCAAGTTCGTCCAGGAGATGATCTCCGACACCCTCGGCTACGGGCCGCTCGACCCCCTGCTGGGCGACGACTCCATCACCGAGGTGATGTGCAACTCCTTCGACGACATCTGGATCGAGCGTGAGGGCCGGCTCGAGCAGACGGCGCTGAAGTTCACCGACGACACCCAGTACCGCCAGGTGATCGAGAAGATCGTCGCCGCCGTCGGCCGCCGGGTCGACGAATCCTCGCCCATGGTGGACGCCCGGCTCCCCGACGGCTCGCGGGTGAACGCCATCGTGCCCCCCCTCGCCATCCACGGCTCGGTGCTCACGATCCGGAAGTTCTCCCGCGACCCCTACCAGGCCAAGGACCTCATCAACTTCGGTACGTGGACCATCGACCTCGTGACCGTCATGGAGGCGTGCGTGCGGGCCTCACTCAACGTCCTCGTCTCGGGCGGTACGGGCACCGGCAAGACGACGAACCTCAACGTCCTGTCGAGCTTCATCCCCGACGGCGAGCGGGTCATCACCATCGAGGACTCCGCCGAGCTCCAGCTGCAGCAGCCCCACGTGATCAACCTCGAGGCCCGGCCGCCCAACGCCGAGGGCCGGGGGCAGGTCTCGATCCGAGACCTGGTGAAGAACGCCCTCCGCATGCGCCCCGACCGCATCATCGTCGGCGAGTGCCGCGCCGGTGAGGCCCTCGACATGCTCCAGGCCATGAACACGGGGCACGAGGGCTCGATGACCACGGTGCACGCCAACAGCGCCCGGGACGCCCTCAGCCGGATGGAGACCCTGGTGCTGATGGCCGGCTTCGACCTCCCTGTCCGGGCTATCCGCGAGCAGATCAACTCCGCCATCGACCTCATCCTCCAGGTGGACCGCATGCCAGACGGTCGCCGCGTCGTCACCTCGCTCACCGAGGTACAGGGCATGGAGGGCGACGTCATCCTCCTCCAGGACATCTTCAAGTACCGGTTCCTCCCCGGATCCGAGCGGGGGCGGCCGTCGGGCGAGCTCGCCGCCACCGGCCTGCGGCCGAAGTTCATGGACCGCCTGAACGAGCGTGAGATCGAGGTTCCGGCGCACGCGTTCAAGGCGCCGGTCCAGGTGGCCCGTCCGGCCGCGCCGGCCCGCGGCCGCCGCTCGTTCAAGCCGCCGGAAGCCACCGAGATCGTCGAGCGGGAACGGCTGCGCTGATGGACCCCACGCAGGTGGTGGCCATGGTGCTCGTCGCCCTCGGCTTCGCCCTCCTCGTCGTCGGCGCGTTGTCGCGCATCTACGACCGCGAGGAGCAGCTGGCCGACATCCTCGACCTGCCCTACGGCGAGCAGGACGTCGACCTGTCCGCTGTCGCCACGCAGTCGTCCGTGGTCGAGAACCTGTCCGGCCTCGCCGGGAAGATGGTTGTGCGCCTCGACGAGCGGGGCTCGCTCACGACGATGCTCGAGAAGGCGCGGGTCCCGATGAGGACCGGCGAGTTCGTGGTGGTCGTCGTGTCGCTCGGCGTCGTCCTCGGTGCGCTGCTGGGCGCCGTCACGGGCGCCGCCATCGTCGGGTTCGTCGCCTTCCTGGTCTCGCCCCTCGTGGCCCGGGCGTTCCTCTCCCGGCGGATCGAGAAGCGGAAGAAGAAGTTCGAGGACCAGTTCCCGGATGCGCTGTCGCTCATCGCGTCGTCGCTTACTGCGGGCCACACGTTCCTGCGATCGATCAGTCTCATGTGCGAGGAGTCGCCCCCGCCGCTGTCCGAGGAGTTCGCCCGCGTCGTCAACGAAACGCAGCTCGGCGACCCCCTCGTCGACGCCCTCGCGCGGATGGGCGACCGGCTTCAGATCCGCGACGTCGACTGGGTCGTCCAGGCGATCCGGATCCAGCAGCAGGTGGGTGGCCGCCTCGCCGACCTGTTGCACACGTTGGCCGACTTCATCCGGGCCCGTGAGGAGGTCCGGCGGGAGGTGCAGGTGCTCACGGCCGAGGGTCGCATCTCGGCCTACGTGCTCGGTGGGCTCCCGGTGTTCCTCCTCGTCGCCATCAGCGCCATGAGCCCCGGGTACATGGACCCGATGTTCACCGGCTGGGGTCCGATCGTCCTCATCGGCGCCGCCATGTGGGCGGGCCTTGGCATGATGTTCATCCTGCGCATGGTGAAGGTGGACGTCTGATGGAACCGGCAGTCATCTTCGGCCTGCTGCTGGTGTCGGCGGGCGTCGTAGCGCTCGTCGCCGGCCTCCAGGACCGCACCGCCCCGGTGTCGGACGACCCCGAGGCCTACCTCCGGAGCCTCGAGCTCGACGACGAAGCCGACGACTTCACGCAGCGCCTCCGGGAGCCGTTCATAACACGCGTGCTGCGCCCGATCGGCGCCCGCGCCGCTGGCGGCCTGGGATCGCTGCTCCCCGCCAACTACCGCGACCAGGTCCACCGCAAGCTCGTGTTCGCCGGCGTCTCCGGCCAGTACCGGGCCGAGGAGGTGATCACGGCGCAGATGCTGCTGGCGATCGTCGGCCTCGTCGCCGGTCTCGGCCTGCCGGTCCTGCTCGACTCGCCGAGCACCCAGCGGATCCTGTTCCTCGTCGCTCTGCCCGTCGTGGGGGCGATGGTCCCGACCGCGCTGCTCAACCGGAAGCTCGAGGACCGTCGCGAGTCGATTCTCAAGGACTTGCCCGACACGCTCGACCTCCTCGCCATATCGGTCGAGGCGGGGCTCGGGTTCGAGGGCGCCATCGGGATCGTGTGCGAGCACTTCGACTCGCCGCTGGCCGACGAGTTCTCCCGTACGCTGAAGGAGATGGAGCTCGGCCTGCCGCGGCGTGAGGCGCTCCAGAACCTCAAGCGCCGAACGGAGGTGCCGGAGCTGTCGAACTTCGTGCTCGCCCTCACGCAGGCCGATGCGCTCGGCATGCCGATCGGGCGCGTCCTCAAGACGCAGGCCGGCGAGATGCGGCTGAAGCGCCGCCAATGGGCGAGGGAGAAGGCGGCGAAGCTCCCGGTGAAGATCATGTTCCCGCTGGTGCTGTTCATCTTTCCCACGATCTTCATCGTCGTCCTCGGCCCGGCCGTCTCACAGATCCGAGCCAACCTGTAGCCGCGCTCATGTCGGCCGTCTCCCGGGGCACCGACACCCTCGAGCCGTTCCGGCCGGCGCTGCTGGCCGTGCGGTGGGCGACCCTCGGCGTCGGCCTCGCGC
>JACDCH010000634.1 GCA_013694495.1 Acidimicrobiia bacterium
CCGCCGATCTCGCGCAAGTCGCTCATACCGGCTGCGAGCGAACGGCGGGCATCGGACTGCAAGTCCTCCGACTCCACGATCAACTCGTTCAGCCTCGGTTCGTCCAACCTCATCTGCGACCTCCATCGCTCGGCCTGGTTCGGCGTCGAGAGGTGTTCGGCGCTGGCCGGCCGGACAGATGGCGTCGGAGTCGGTCTATTTCCAGAAGGAATGGGTAGAACCGGCCGCCCATCG
Organism: Acidimicrobiia bacterium; assembly: GCA_013694495.1. Lineage (GTDB taxonomy): Bacteria > Actinomycetota > Acidimicrobiia > Acidimicrobiales > JACDCH01 > JACDCH01. The sequence continues at coordinate 235 of JACDCH010000634.1, forward strand.
GCTCACAGGTGCGCCATGACCGGGGCTTCTTGCCACTCGGGGCGGCGGCCGTCGGCGAGCCGGGTGCGTTGGTCGACGTTGTTGGTGGCGCGCGGCCGACTGCGCTCCCGCCTCGCTCTCAGGTGACGAGGAGCTGGATCGCCACCCCGACGCCGAGCGCGACCACGAGGAAGCGCAGCACGTTGGCCGGGATGCGGCGGCCGACCCGGGCACCGACCGCGCCGCCCACCACTGCGCCGAGCGCGATGAGGCCGACCGCGTTCCAGGCCACGTCGGCGAAGGCGATGAACAGCACAGCGGCGAGGGCGTTCACGGTGCCGGCCAGCACGTTCTTCAGCGCGTTCGTGCGCCCCAGGTCGTCGGGCACGAGCACAGCCAGCGCGGCGAGCAGGATCACCCCCTGGGCGGCGCCGAAGTAGCCGCCGTAGATCCCGGCCACGAAGGCGACGGCGAGCGGCGCCGGTCCGACGTCGCGGGTCCGCACGGCCTGGCGCTCGGCCACCAGCTTCGACAGCCGGGGCTGCAGGACCATCAGGACGCAGGCCAGCAGCACCAGTAGCGGGACGATCGTGTCGAACACGTCGGAGGGGAGCGTCAGCAGGAGGGTTGCGCCGACAAGGGCACCCGAACCCGAGCCCATCGCCAGCGTGCGGGCCCGCCGGCCCTGGCCGACGAGCTCGCGGCGGAAGCCGAGCACGCCGGTCACCGAGCCGGGGACGAGCCCGATGTTGTTCGAGACGTTCGCCGTCACCGGCGGGAACCCCACCGCCAGGAGCGTCGGGAACGTGATCAGGCTGCCCGAGCCGACGACCGCGTTGACGCCGCCGGCAGCCAGACCGGCGGCCACGACGGCGATCGCTTCCAGCCAGGTCATCGCGCGCCCACCCGTGCAGCTTGGCAACGACCGGACGGTCGGGCCGAAACCGATGCGAACATGTTCAACCAATCGGTTGACAACGGAGCGTGCCCGACGTAGGTTCTATTCAACCAACTGGTTGACGATGGAGGATGCGCACATGCCAGCCGACCCGCTGTCCCGGGTGTTCTCGGCCCTGGCCGATCCCACCCGGCGGGACATCGTGGCCCGGCTGGCCGTGGGAGACGCCACCGTGAACCAGTTGGCCGAGCCCTACGACGTGAGCCTGCAGGCGGTCTCGAAACACCTCAGGGTGCTGGAGGACGCCGGCCTCGTGACCCGCACCCGCGACGCCCAGCGCCGTCCGGTGCACCTCGAAGCGGAGGTGTTCGACCTGATGACCAAGTGGATCGAGCGCTACCGCCGGCAGGCCGAGGAGCGCTACCGCCGGCTCGACGACCTGCTGCGGGCGCTGCCCGACGACCTGGACACCCACCCACCCACCCACCCGGGAGACCCATCATGAACACCACGAAGCACGAGACCGAGATCACCGTCGACCCCGACGTCCCCCTGGTGCGGATCACGCGCGAGTTCGACGCCCCGCCGGCCTCGGTCTTCCGGACCCACACCGACCCCGAGCTGTTCGCCCAGTGGACCGGGCCCGACGGCATGACGATGGCCATCGACGGCTTCGACTGCCGAACCGGCGGCTCCTACCGCTACGTGATGGGCCGCGACGGCGAGGAGTACGGCTTCCACGGCTGCTTCCACGAGGTCCGCCCGTCCGAGCTCATCGTGCAGACGTTCAGCTTCGAGGGCGAACCCGACGGCGTCGCCCTCGAGAAGCTCGTCTTCGAGGACCTGGGCGACGGGCGTACCCGCCTCGTGGCGACCTCGCTGGTCGACTCCTTCGAGAGCCGCGACGCCTTCGTCGCCAGCGGCATGTCCGAGGGCGTCATCCAGGGCTACGACCGACTGGACCAGCTCCTCGCCGACTGAGTTCTTCGTCGTCCGGCGCCACGTCGCCGGCGTAGATGCAGGAGGATTCGGAGGGCGCCTCGTCCCGGACCATCAGGACGCCGAACAGGAACGGCGTCGGGTTGAGTCCTACGAGGCCGGGCAGTTCTCGGTCCGGGGCCACGACGAGGACACGGCGACGGTCGAGCGGCGCGCGAGGGCGTCGAGGAAGGCCACGGCCGCGTCGGCCGAGTGGTGGCGCCAGAGGCCAGCGAGGTCGGCCGGGTCGTCGGGCGGCGCCGCCAGCTGCTCGAAGCGGGGGGCCAGCGCCTCGCGCTGCGCTTCGATGAGCGGAACCGGGTCGATCCCGAGGCGACGGACGAGCGCGAGCTTGAGCAGGAGGGCGCTGCGGATGTCGCGGAGGTGGACGACGGGCGTCGCCAACCAGGCGCGCAGGGCGGACCGCCCGCGGCGCGTGGGGCCGTAGATCGTGCGGCGCGGCCCGGCGGTCCCCTGCTCCTGCCGCCGGGGCGCCACGAGACCCAGCGCGTCGAGGCGTTCGATGGCGCGGTAGACGAGAGGTCGGTCGACTCGCCAGACGTCACCCAGCGCCGTTCCCGAGCGCAGCTCAGCGGCGATGTCGTACCCGTGCCGGGCGCGTTCCACCAGGAGGCCGAGCACGGCCCATTCGTTGAGCGAGAGGGTGGGGCGCCGCTCCACGACCTCACACTGCCACCTCCCCGACGGCCAGGGAAGGACCTGGCTAGTGTCCCGGAAGGCTGATCATGTGGCGAATTCGGCGGCCAGATTCGCCCCTGGCGGCGTCCTCGGCCTCGCATTCGCTGGGGGAGTCCGTCGGCCTGCGTCCTTGCCAATGACGAATCTGACTC
>JACDCH010000644.1 GCA_013694495.1 Acidimicrobiia bacterium
GCCCGCTCGGGCGCCTCGCCGACCGCCGCGACCTCGGCCGTCTGGATCGCAGAGGGCACGACCCCGCCGACGGCTTCGCTTGACGGGCGCCGGCCGACACCCGGCCGGCGCCGTGCTCAGCGGCGGATCACCAGTCGGACGCAGGGCGGACCGGGCGGAGGCTCGGCACCGACCGCCTCGCCGTCGTGACTGCGACGCCGGGACCCGCAAGACTGGCGCGGCTGGTGGGACGCCGACCCGACCGTTGCCAATCGGGTCACCCCGGCGGCACCCAGCAGCATCGCGAGACCGACGAGCATGAGCAGGATCGCCGGCACGATGTAGGGCCCGACGTCCATCCCGGTACGAGCGAGCGGCGCCGGGGGAATCGCGAGCGGCGCCGGGGGAGCCGCGGGCGGCGCCGAGCGAGGGGTCTGCGTGCCGAGCACCTCGATCGGCAGCGCCACCACGGTGACGGTGGCGTCGTTGGTGGCCGTCGTGTCGTTGCCCTCGTCGTCCTCGGCGTGAACCGTGACGACGTCGGTGTGGACACCCGCCGCCGGCCCGACCGGTCCGGTGAAGGAGAACGTGCACGACGAGCCCACGGCGAGGACGGTGCCGACCCGGCAGTCCTCGTCGCCGGCCAGCGGGCCGTAGATGTCGTCATCGAGGCTGGTGATGGTCACCGGCTCGACGGAGGAGCTGGTCACCGTCACGGTGAAGGTCGCCGTACCGCCCGGGGCCGGCAGCGACACCGGGTCGGCGACCTTGTCGACCGTCAGCGTGGGGGCCACGTCGGACACCGTGACGACGGCGTCGTCGGTGTCGCTGACGGGATGACCGTCGTCGTCGGTGCCGCTCGCCGTCACCACGTCGGTGTGGGTGGATCCGGCGTTGCCGGCGACGACGCCGGAGAACGCGCACGCGTACGACGCTCCCGGGGCCAAGGTGACGGCCGGTGTCACATCGCACGTGCCCCGTCCGTCGAGGTTGCCGTAGACGTCGTCGCTCAGCGTGGTGATCGTCACTGCGTCCCTCGACGAAGTGTTCGTCACCGAGACGAGAAAGGTCGCGCTGCCGCCGGGCTCCGGCACGGTGGCGGTGTCGGCCTCCTTGGCCACAGCGATCGACGACCCGACGTCCCTGACGGCCACCGTCGCGTCATCGGAGTCACTGACGGGATGACCGTCGTCGTCCGTGCCCGACGCGGTCACGACGTCGAAATGCGACGAGCCCGGCACCCCGGTCACCGAACCCGAGAAGCTGCAGGAGAAGGCCGCTCCCGGCGCCAACGACACCGCCGGCGACACGTCACACGACCCCTGACCATCCAAGTCCCCGTACACATCATCGGACAGCGAGCTGATCGTGACCGTGTCCGTGGTGCTGGTGTTCGTCACCGACACGCTGAACGTCACCGACCCACCCGGCTCGGGCAACGACGCCACCCCCGCGTCCTTCACCACCACGATCGACGACCCCACGTTCGTGATCGTCACCGTGGCGTCATCCGTGTCCGATACGGGCCGGCCTTCGTCGTCGGCGCCCGACGCGGTCACCGTGTCCGTGTGCGACGAGGCCGGCGCTCCGGTCACCGCCCCACTGAACGAGCAGCTGAGGAACGCGCCCGGGGCCAGCGACACCGCCGGCGACACATCACAGGTCCCCTGGCCATCCAAGTTGCCGTACACGTCGTCGGTGAGCGTGCTGATCGAGACCGGCTCGCTCGAGGTGTTGGTAACCGTGACGTTGAACGAGACGGACCCGCCCGGCTCGGGCACCGACGTCGGGACCGCGATCTTGTCGACGACGATGCTCAGGGCCTGCGTCGAGTTCGTGACGGTGCACGTGGTCGTCTGTCCGGCGACCACGGCGACTGTGCCGTTCGTGCCGCAGGCGGCGAAGCTGCCCGTGTACCCCACGGGGCCGCCGGTCTCGGTCACGACGTAGCTGCCCGGGGTGAGCGTGTAGCTCGTCCCGGTGGAGGACCCGGGCTGCGGGCTGCCGGTGATCGAAACGGTGGTCGACGATCCTGCTCGGTGGCGCTCTGATGGTTGGTTGCTCCAACGGCGGCTCCGCCGGCGGGAGCTGAGACTGAGTCGGTGCGTCCACGGATCTCGTAGCGTCGGGCCGATGGTGGACTCGATCGACGATCAGCGCCGCACCGACCCGCCCTTCACCGGCGGGGAGCGCGAGCTGCACGAGGCGTGGCTCGAGTACCACCGCACCACGTTGCTCCTGAAGTGCGAGGGGCTCGACGTCGCCGGGCTGCGGGCCCGGCCGGTGCCGACGTCGTTGATGAGCCTGCACGGGCTCGTGCGCCACATGGCCGAGGTCGAGCGCAACTGGTTCCGGCGGGTCCTCGCCGGCGAGGACCTCCTCGGCGGGATCTACTGGAGCGACGAGCGCCCCGAGGGCGACTTCGAGATGCTCGACGACGAGATGTTCGCCGACGACCTCGCCGTGTGGGAGGGCGAGGTGGCCAAGGCCAGAGAGATCGCCGCCGCCCACGAGCTCGACGACACCGGCGTGCGAAGGGGCAACCCGGTCTCGCTGCGGTGGATCTACGGCCACATGCTCGAGGAGTACGCCCGCCACAACGGCCACGCCGACCTCATCCGGGAATTGGTGGACGGCGCCGTCGGCGAGTGATCAGCGCTCCCGGGCGAGCGTGGTGGCCCGGACGAGCGCGGTGCCGGCCACGAGCACCACCGCCGGGAACACGAAGAGCAGGAACATGCCCGCGCCGATGTTCGCCCCGACCACGCCGGCGGTGAGCACCCGGCCCCCGAAGCCGACCACGGCGCCGCACAGCACGAGCGTGATCACCACCCGCAGCCAGAGCCGGTCCAGCGGCCGCCGCCTCGCCTCGGTCGCCGCCAGCACGACGGCCCCGACCACGACCGCCACGGCGGCGCCGCCCACCCCGGCCTCGACGGCGACCGGGAGGTCCGGAGCCCGGAAGCTGTGGTCGAGGACCTCGTGCTCCTCGGAGAGGTCGCCGCAGGCCCACCAGGTCGCGAACGGGCTGGCGGCCACCGACGCGGCGGTGGCGAGCGTGAGCGGTCGTCGGCGCATGGCCCCACGATCCGACGAGACGGCGGACGGCGGCACCGGGGGCGCCCCCCATCCGGCGCTGGGGGGTCAGGACCTGCGGACGGATTGGTGGTCGACGGTCATGGCGCCGCAGGTCCTTCCTGTGTCTCGATTCGATTCCGGGGCCCGGCGAGGAGGCTGTGCCGGGCGGTCCGGGCCCACTCCATCTCAGGACCTGCGGACGGATTGCGGCCAACGGCCGCGTCGCAACCGCGTCGC
>JACDCH010000650.1 GCA_013694495.1 Acidimicrobiia bacterium
CGGCCACGCCGATCGTGTCGGCGATGGCCACCTCGGCCGCGCCGGCGGCGGCGGCCCGCCTGGCGATCTCCACCACCCGGGCAACGGGCACCTCGCCCTCGTAGGGGCAGCCGAACGACGTCGAGACGGTGAGGGTGGCCCGGATCCCGGCGTCGACGGCCAGCGGGGCGAGCTCCTCGAACACAGCCACGGTCTCGTCGGAGGTCGCCCCCTGGTTGCGCCGGCCGAACGTGTCGCTGGCGACGGCCACGACGTTGATCTCGGTCACGCCGGCCTCGGCCGCCCGGTCGAAGCCCCGGCGGTTCAGCACGAGCCCGATGTAGGTGACGCCGTCGACGGCGGGCAGCCCCGCCAGCACCGCCTCGGCGTCGGCCATCTGGGGGACCCGGGCCGGGTTGACGAACGAGCACACCTCGACCCGGCGGGCGCCGGCGGCCACGACCCGGTGGATGAGCTCGAGCTTGGCGTCGGTGCCGAGCACGACGTCCTCGGCCTGCAGCCCGTCCCGGGGCGAGACCTCGACGATTTCCACGGCGCGTCTGTCCACGGCGACGCAGTCTCGCGGGCGCGGCGCGCTCGGCATCAGCGGCCGGAGCGGGCGAGCAGCGCCGCCCACGGGTCGCCGGCGGGCGGCTCGGTGGCCGGGCCGAACCAGCCGTCGGTCGCCAGGTAGAGCCGCTCGCACACCTCGGCCGGCGGGTCGAGCGGTTGCTGCAGGCCGGCGGCGATGTCGTGGGCGTGGAGGATGAGCTCGTGGGTGCCGCGGGCGGCGAAGTCGTCGGGGCCGCCGGCCCTCGCGTTCGGCTTGGGTCGGAGCACGGCGCGGGTCTCGGGCGGGGCGACCCGGATCGTGGCCGAGAGCATCGTCGTGACGGCCCGCAGGCCGTCGACCATGTCGGACGGTCCTGCCTCGGGGAGGGCGTGGAGCTCGCCGAACGGCGGGTACTCGTCGAGCCGCCGCGACCCGAGGAACAGCGCGTACGAGAACACGCAGTCGATGGTGTGGTCGGCCGTGGTGAGGCAGCTCCACTCGAGCGTCCCCGCCGGCACCGACCAGTCCTCCTCGACCGCGCCGTGCCAGTTCGCGAGCACGAGGGCGCTGACGAGGTCGAGGTCGTCGACGGTGAAGAGCCCCATGGCCCGCCATCGTGCCAGGCTCGTCCGCCGTGCCGCCCGTGCCGCCCGTGCCGCCCGTGCCGCCCGCGCCGCTCGAGGTGCCCGAGCCGCCGACGGTGCCCGTGGTCGACCTCAGCCACCCGGCGGACGCCGCCGCCGGCGCCATCGACGAGGCGTGCCGGTCGAACGGGTTCTTCTACGTCGTCGGCCACGGCGTCGACCCGGGGCTCGCCGACGCCCTCGACGCCTCGGCCCGGGCGTTCTTCGCCCGCCCGGACGAGGAGAAGGCCGAGATCGAAATGGCCCGGGGAGGGCGCGCCTGGCGCGGCTGGTTCCCGCTCGGCGACGAGCTCACGGCCGGGGTGCCCGACGCCAAGGAGGGCCTCTACTTCGGCGCCGAGCTCGGGCCCCGCCATCCGCGCGTCGTCGCCGGCGTGCCACTGCACGGCGCCAACCTGTTCCCGGCCGAGCCGGCGGGGCTGCGTCCCGCAGTGCTGGCGTGGATCGACGCCATGACCCTTCTCGGGCACCGGCTGGCCTCGCTCGTGGCCCGGGCTCTCGGCCTCCCACCGGGGTGGTTCGACGAGCACCTCACTGCCGACCCCACCCTGCTGTTCCGCATCTTCCGCTACCCGCCCTCGCCCACCGAGGGCTGGGGCGTCGCGGAGCACACGGACTACGGCTTGCTCACGATCCTCCACCAGGACGACCTCGGCGGCCTCGAGGTGCACACCCCCGCCGGCTGGGTGGCGGCCCCACCGCTGCCGGGCTCGTTCGTGGTCAACCTCGGCGACATGCTCGACCGCATGACCGGCGGGCGCTACCGGTCGACGCCCCATCGCGTCCGCAACCGCAGCGGCGCCGACCGCCTGTCGATGCCGTTCTTCTTCGACCCGTCCTGGGACGCCGAGGTGCGCCCCCTCCCGCTCGACGGCTCGCCCGCCCCCGACGACGCCGCCACCCGCTGGGACGGCACCAGCCTCCAGTCACTGACCGGCACCTACGGCGACCACCTCCTCGCCAAGGTCACCAAGGTCTTCCCCCACCTCGCCGACCCGCACTGGGGGTAGCAGCGGGAGCGTGTGGGAGGGTGCGGCGGTGGAGTTCCACCTCTTCCTGCCGCAGATGCGGATGACGCTCGACCAGCTCGTCGAGCGGGCCGTCGCCGCCGAGGCGGCCGGCTTCGGGGGCATCGCGCTGATGGACCACCTGGCGCCGCCGATGGCCGACGACCAGGCCATGTACGAGGCGATGGTCACCGCGACGTGGCTGGCGGCCCGCACCGAGGCGCTGACGGTCGGGCACCTCGTGCTGTGTGACGCCTTCCGGCACCCGGCGCTGCTCGCCCGCCAGGCCGTCACCCTCGACCACGCCTCCGGCGGCCGCTTCGAGCTCGGCATCGGGTGGGGGTCCGTGCCCACCGAGCACGCCACGTTCGGCGTCGGCTCGCAGGAGCCCAAGGTCCGCGTGGCCCGCCTGCGCGAGACGCTCGAGGTCCTCCGGCTCCTGTGGTCCGGCGAGGTCGTGTCCTACGAGGGCGAGCACCACGCCCTCCGCGACGCCCAGCAGCGGCCGGTCCCGGCCCGGCCCATCCCGATCGTCATCGGCGGCGCCGGTCCGGCCACCCGCCGCCTCGTCGCCGAGCATGCCGAGTGGTGGAACGTGCCGGTCCACCGCCTCGACGTGCTCGACGAATCCGGCGGGACGCACGGCGCCGCCCGGGTGTCGGTGCAGCAGATGGTGGCGCTCGTGCCGTCGGAGGCAGCCCGGGCCGACGTCGAGACGACGGCGCGGCGCCGGTTCGGCGGCATGGCCGCCAGTGGCGGGTTGGTGATCGGCGACGCCGCCGAGCTGCGCGCCCACTTCGACGCGCTGGCCGATCGGGGCGTCGAGCGGACGTACGCATGGTTCGCCGACTTCGCGCCGCCGGCCACCCTGGCGGCGTTCAGCGAGGTCGTCGCCCGGTTCCCGTGATCTCGGTCTGCGGGCGAAACGACCTCACCGCCCTCGAGGCGGCGTTCAGCACGGGGCTCAACCGCTTCCACGAGCGGCGCCTCGCCGAGCAGGAGAGCGGCGCGTCGACGTACCTCGTCGCCTGGCTCGACGGCGTCCCGGTCGGCCACGTGCACCTCCTGGCCCGGTCGCGCTACCACGAGGTGCGGGTGCGGCTCGGGGACCGGCCGGAGGTCAACGCCCTGGCCGTGGCGCCCGAGCGGCGGCGGCTCGGCATCGCGAGCGTCCTGCTCGACGAGGCCGAGCGTCGAGCCGGCCCCGGACCGATCGGCCTCGCGGTCGAACCCGGCAACACCGGCGCCGTGCGGCTCTATGGAGGGCTGGGCTACGAGGAGTGGGGCGGCGGCGCCATCCTCGACGCGTGGGACCAGCTCGACGCCGATGGTGCCCCCGAGCGCCACGAGCAGGTGTGCACCTACCTCGTGAAGCACCTGCGCTGAGCCGGGAACCGGGCCAAGCGCGAGGCGTCGGAACGAAATGCGCCACCGCCCGGCCCGGATCCTCGGCGCGCTCCTGCTCGCAGTCATCGGCGTCTCGTTCACGTCGGCGACCCCGGCCGGTGCCTACTCGTGCGCGGCCCCCCGTCCATCGAGGCGCAGGTGGTCCGGGCCGAGGTCGCCTTCGTCGGCACCGTGGTCGACGGCGCGGTGGCCCTGCCGACGGGCGGGCTGGCGTTCGGCATCACGATCGACAAGGTGGCCGCAATCGTGGTGCTCGGCGCCCTCGTCGCCGGTGCCGCCGCCCTCGCCGGGCGGGGCGGCGCGGCGTAGCGCGCGACTAGGAAGGGCGCATGCCTCTCAACCCCGATGCCGTCGGTCAGCGCTCCGAGCCGGCGCGGCGCACCTGGACCTCCAAGGACTCGCTGATCTACGCCCTCGGCGTCGGCGCCGGCCAGGAGGACCCCCTCGCCGAGCTCGAGTTCACCACCGAGAACACGAGCGGCGTGTCGCAGCGGACCCTCCCCACGATGGCCGTTGTGCTCGGGGCCGGCGGCGGTGGGTTCGACAAGATCGGGACGTTCAACCCGGCGCTGCTCGTCCACGGGGAGCAGGCCATCACCGTGCATCAGGAGATCCCGGTGGCCGGCGAGCTCGAGTCGGTCAGCGAGATCGTCGCCATGTACGACAAGGGCAAGGCCGCCGTCGTGGTCACCGAGTCGACGTCCACGCTGGTCGAGACGGGCGAGGCGCTGTTCACCTCCCGCTCCTCCGCGTTCATCCGCGGCGAGGGTGGGTGGGGCGGCGACCGGGGCCCGTCGGGCGGCTCCGTCGAGATCCCCGACAGCGACCCCGACCAGAGCATCACGATGACCACGCGCCCCGACCAGGCGCTGCTCTACCGGCTCTCGGGCGACCGGAACCCGCTGCACTCCGACCCGGCGTTCGCCGCAGCCGGCGGCTTCGACCGACCCATCCTCCACGGGTTGTGCACGTTCGGGTTCTCCGGTCGGGCCCTGCTTCGGGTGCTGGCCGGTGACGACCCCTCGCGGTTCAAGGCGATGTCGGGCCGCTTCTCGTCGCCGGTCATGCCCGGCGAGTCGCTGACCATCGACATCTGGGGCGGCACCGGCGACGTCGTGTTCCGCACCCGGGTCGGGGACCGCGTCGTGTTCGACCAGGGCAGCGTCAGCGTCGCCTGACGGGCTCGGGGATGATGGCGGGCATGCCCGGCACCGTCCGCTTCGAGCTCGACGACCACATCGCCACGATCACCTACGACCGTCCCGACGCGCTCAACGCGGTCAACGGCGAGCTGCGGCGCGACCTGAACGAGGCCTTCGCCCGCTTCCGCGACGACGAGGACGCCTGGGTCGCCATCGTCACCGGCGCCGGCAAGGCGTTCTGCGCCGGCGCCGACCTCCGTGACGGCGCCGGGAGCACGGGCGACTTCCCCGGCACGTTCTGGGAGAAGCCGACGACGAACTCGTTCGAGAGCGGGTGGGAGATCTTCAAGCCGGTGATCGCGGCGGTCAACGGCTACTGCCTCGGCTACGGGTTGACGCTCGTCACCTGGTGCGACTTCGTCATCGCCAGCGAGCGGGCCGAGTTCGGCTTCCCGGAGGTCACGATCGGCGTGCCGACCATCGTGGGCGCCATCCGCCTGCCGAAGCTCGTCGGGTGGCAGCCCGCCATGGAGCTGCTGCTCACCGGCGAACGCATCGGCGCCGCCCGGGCCAAGGAGATCGGCCTCGCCGGCTGGGTGGTGCCCCACGACGACCTCATGACCGAGGCGAGGCACTTGGCCGAGCGCCTCGTGCGGGCCGCCCCGCTCGCGGCCCGGGCGACGAAGGAGGTGGCGGTGCGGACCCAGTCGATGTCGACCGTGGAGGCCATCCGCTTCGGCGAGACGATGCGCAGGGTCGCCGGCGGCACCGAGGACGCGGCCGAGGGGTTGCGGGCCGCCGCCGAGGGCCGGACCCCGGTGTGGCGGGGCCGGTAGGGGCGCCGCCGCGGCGCCGCCCTGCGGCGCGGTAGAACCCGCTCATGGCCACCGACGTCCTCGCGCTCCATGCCGCCGCCACCCCCGACAAGGCGGCCATCATCGACGGCGACGCCGTCACCACCTACGCCGAGCTCAATGCGCGGGTGAACCGGCTCGCCAACGGGCTGGCGGCGCTGGGTGCCGCACGCGGCGAGCGGGCGGTGTGGTGCGGGCCGAACAGCGCCTCCGTCCTGGCCTTCCTCCATGCCGCCCGCAAGATCGGCCTCGTCGCCGTCCCGGCCGCCTACCGGTTCACGGCCGAGGAACTGCAGTACGTCGTCGACAACAGCGACGCCACGCTCGTCGTGGTCGACGCCGAGCACGCCGAGAAGGTGGCCGCGGTGCGAGACCAGTTGCCCGAGGTCGCCGAGGTCGTCGTGTTCGGCGGCGAGCCCTTCGACGGTGCCCGCCGCTGGGACGACGTCGTCGGGTTGGGCGGCGACGACGAGCCGGCGGCCGCGGGGGAGTCCAGCGGCGCCACGATGATCTACACGTCGGGCACCACCGGGAAGCCCAAGGGTGCCCTGCGCACCACCACTGACGCCGAGCTCACCGCGACGCTGCTGCAGCTGCTGCGGCTCCAGCCCGGCAACGAGGTGCACATCACCACCGGGCCGCTCTACCACTCGGGCCCCTTGGCCTGGGCCTCGCTCACCCACGCCCTCGGCGGCACCGTCGTGCTGCTGCGCCACTTCGACGCCGAGCGGTGGGTCGACCTCGTGCGTGAGCACCGGGTCACGAACACCTTCACCGCGCCGACGCAGCTGAAGCGGATCGTCGCCCTGCCCGACGAGGTGCTGGCCCGCGCCGACCTGTCGTCGATGCGCTCGCTCGTGGCCAACGCCGCGCCGGTGCCCTACGCCCTGAAGCAGGAGATCGTGGCCAAGCTCGGCGACCACTTCCTGTTCGAGGTGTACGGCTCCACGGAGCTCGGCGTCGACGCGGTGCTGCCGCCCGAGGACCAGCTGCGCAAGCCGGGTTCGTGCGGGAAGCCCTACGGCAGCGTGCAGGTGAAGATCGTCGGCGACGACGGCTCCGAGCAGCCGGTGGGCGAGCCGGGCGAGCTGTTCGTCAGCACGACCGCCGCCCTCGACGGCTACCACCGGACCACCGAGCAGGTGACCGACCTCGACGGCTGGAAGTCGGTCGGCGACGTCGGCTACCTCGACGAGGAGGGCTACCTCTACATCTGCGACCGCAAGAAGGACATGATCATCAGCGGTGGTGTGAACATCTACCCGGCGGAGATCGAGGCGGTCCTCCACGCCCACCCCGACGTGATGGATGCAGCCGTCTTCGGTGTCCCGTCCGACGAGTGGGGCGAGTCGGTGCACGCCGTCGTCCAGCCCCGCGACGGCCACGAGATCGACCTCGACGCCCTCGGCGCCTACGCCACCGAGCACCTCGCCGGCTTCAAGCGCCCCCGTTCCTGGGAGGTGCGCGAGTCGCTGCCCCGCACCGAGTCGGGCAAGCTCCTCAAGCGCGTCCTGCGCGACGAGCACTGGCAGGGCCGCCACAAGGTCTGACCGCGCCGCCCCGGCCACCACCACCGAACTGGGGGCAGCAATCGCGTACATGTCGCGTCTGCTGCCCCCGATTCGAGTCCTTCAACTGAGCGGTCGTTCGCGATCAGGTCGAGGTTCGGGCCCGGCGGGCGGCCTGCCCGCTGACGCTGGCCACGCACACGAGCGCGCCGATGCCGGCGATCATGCCGCCGAGCAGGCCGAGCTGCTGCTTGCTCCCCGGTTGGCCCCGAACCGGCTCGGGGCCCTCGAGC
>JACDCH010000660.1 GCA_013694495.1 Acidimicrobiia bacterium
CGTGGCCCTCGTCATCGCCGGCGCCGACAGCGCGCCTCCCGCGCCGCCCGCTGCGCCCGAGCTCCCGGGTGGCCCCACCGTCGAGGTCGTCCGGCTGCCCGACGGCTCCACCGCCGTCCGCACGGAGTCGGCCCCGGTACCGGCGGCCGACGGCACCGACATCGGCACCGCCGTGCACTACGAGCGCACCCCCTGATCCTCCGCCCGTACGCTCGGCGGCATGCCCGTCGACCCTGCGGCGCCCGCCGACCCCGCTCCGCACCGCGAGCCGGCGTGATGGAGATCGGCGAGAGCTTCGTCGGCACCGGTCCGAACGCAGCGAGCGTGAGCACGGTGCTCGGCGATCGCGACGGCTCGGTCGGCGCGGCCTGGGTCGCGGCGCTGGCCACGCCCACCGCCGGTCACGCCCCGTTCGTGGCGGTGCTCCAGCGCGGCCTGGCGGTCAAGCCGTCGACGTTGGTGGTCAACAAGGCCCGCATCGACGGCACCGGCCACGCCCGCATGAACTGGGGCCCGGTGCAGGCCGGCGTCGCCGCCGGCGTCGCCGACACCGTCGCAGGCGGGATGCTCACCGAGGCCGAGGCCGAGCAGCAGGTGCTCATCGTGGCCGTGTTCGTCGATCCCGCAGCCGACGACGCCGACGCCCTGTTCGCCAACCACCGCGAGGCAGTCCGCTCCGCGATCGTCATCGGGCGGGGCCAGCTCCCCGCCGCCCGCGACGCCGCGAGCAAGCGCAACGAGGCCTGGAACCCCTTTTACCGCCCCACCCCACCGACGCCCTGAGCCCCAGGCTCAGGACGTGCGGCTTCGAGATCGGCGGGGAGGAGCTGCTCGGTGAGCAGGCGCTCGAAGCGCGCGGGGTCGCCGGCGGTGAAGCGGCGGCAGAGCCGGAGGCCGTCGATGTAGCAGAAGATGTAGGCGCGCCAGGTGGGATCGGTCTGGAACTGCACGGCCTTCTCGGCCCTCGCCTTGGGCAGGAGGCCCCAGCGCTCTGCGTAGGCGATGACATCGTCGGGATCGGCGCCGTCGACGTGGAGGAGGAGGGCGAGGTTGCCCCGCACCGCGTTGAGGGCCTCGGCTGCCTGCCGGGCCCGAGCCGCAACCTCGGCGTCGAAGGGGATGCCGAGTGGCTTCAGGTGGTCGGCCTCGACGGCTTCGGGCCGCTCGCCGCACAGCACCTCGAGCCCGAGGTCGGCCAGCCCCTCCGCCAGCAGGCACTGGGGAGCGCCGACGAGGAAGATCGACTCCTCCAGCCGCTGGCGCCGGCGGACGAGGCCGACCTCCTTGCGACTGTGCTCCGTGTGGTGACCGGGATAGGCCTCGTGGGCCACGAGGTGACCGAGCGACGTCGCCAGCACGGGAAGGTCGATGTTGATCGCCACCCGGCTCTTGAGGTCGCCGAGGTAGTAGTTGAAGCCCGACCACGGCTCGTTGGTCACGAGGTCGAAGTCGATGTGCTCGCCCTCGGGCAACCCGAACGCCCGCTGCGTGCGGTCGCGGAAGTCTTCGGCGAACGAGGCGATGGCCCGGGGCAGCACGTCGGTGGGAACGGATTGCGCCTCCTTCCACTCGATGTAGCGCTCGCCGAGCGGGCCCGTGCCCGGCAGCACCTCGTCGAGGGCGCGGTGGGCGGCCTCGAACGCCGACTCGTCGACCCGGGTCGGGCGGACGCCGTAGCAGCGCTCGATCTCGTCTTCGAAGGCGATGGCCACGCCGGCCAGCCGCTCGGCGGTGGTGCGCAGGCCGAGCACCTGGGCCCGCAGCCACCGCCGGCGCAGGCTGTCCTCGGTGGCCGCGTCGAGCGGGACGCCGGCGTCGAGGTCGGCCACCAGCGCCTTGGCGTCCTCGGCCAGCGCGGCAGGGGTGCGGAGGGGCTCGGCGTCGACGCTGGCCGACAGCGCAGCCGGGCCGTAGTAGGCGTCGACCATGCCGTCGATGTGGCGCCCGAGACGGAGCCCGAGCTCGAGGTAGCGCTCGACGAGGTTCGCCGGCGTCGCCGTCAAGCGAGCGTGGCCTTCAGGAACGCGACCGTCTCGTCCCACGCCTTCTTCGACTCCTCGGCGTCGTAGACCTCGGGCCGGGTGTCGTTGAAGAAGGCGTGGTCGACGCCGGGGTGGACGTGGAGGTCGGCGTCCTTGCCGAGGTCGTCGAACTGCTGCTGCAGCGCGTTGACCGCTTCGGGCCCGAAGAAGCCGTCGAGCTCGGCGTAGTGGCCGAGCACCTTGGCCTCGAGCTTCGACCAGTCGGGCTGGGCGTCGGGCCACGGGATGAGCCCGTACCACGGCACGCAGGCGGCGACGGCGTCGCGGCGGTGGCAGGCGAGCACGAGGGCGAGGCCGCCACCCATGCAGAACCCGGTGACGCCGACCCGGTCGTGGCCGGACACCTCCTGCACCTTGGCCACGGCGCCGGCCATGTCCTTGGCCGCCTGCCCGGTGTTGAGCGCCATCATCAGCTTCCCGGCTTCGTCGGGCTCCGTCGTGGACTCGCCGTGGTAGAGGTCGGGGGCGAGGGCGACGAAGCCCTCGACGGCGAACCGGTCGCACACGTCGCGGATGTGGGGCACGAGCCCCCACCACTCCTGGATGACCACCAGGGGCACCCCACCACCGCCCTCGGGGGTGGCGAGGTAGCCGCCGGCGGTGCCGCCGTTGCTCGGGAATTCGACGTCCTGACCCATGGCCGCGAACCCTAACCCTGCGCTAGCGGGGGACGACCGCGGCGATCAGGGCGTCGGCGGTGGTGGGTGCGAGGCTGGCGGCGACGGCTTCGAGGACGTCGTCGGGAACGCTGCCGTCGAGCTGCACGACGGTGGCGTCGATGAGGACCTCGCGCGTCGTGACGAAGCGCGACGGCCGGCCGGCGAACGTCTCGTCGTAGGGCGTCGGGTCGAACGCCTCGGCGCAGGCCCGGGGCAGGATGAACACCACGAGGAACTCGACGCCGTCGGGCGTGTCGTACTCGAGCTGGACCTGCGCGCACCCCTCCAGGGTGTTGGTCGGCGTGAGGACGGCGGCCGAGATGAGGTCCATGCCGGGCGGCGGGGCGGCGGGCGCGACCAGGGGCG
>JACDCH010000008.1 GCA_013694495.1 Acidimicrobiia bacterium
GGTGAGGATCGTGCCCTCCACCGGCTTGCCGACCGCGCCGTAGGCCGAGGCGGCGGCCTCGGCCAGGGCGGCGGCGACGAGGGGGCCGTCGGCGGCGTCGTGGTCGCGCCACACGCCGGTGAGCCCCCGCAGGAGCTGGGAGAGGATCACGCCCGAGTTGCCCCGGGCGCCCATCAGCGCGCCGTGGGCGACGGCCTTGCACGTGTCGGCCATCGAGGAGTCGGCGCCGTCGAGCCCTTCGCACACCGATACGAGCGTCAGCGACATGTTCGTGCCGGTGTCGCCGTCGGGCACCGGGTACACGTTGAGCCGGTTGATGGTCTCCTTGTGGGCCGACAGGGCGTCGCGGTAGCCGATGATCACGGCCCGCAGTGCGGCGGCGTCGAGGCGTTCGAGGGGGACCATGTGGGGGCGGATCGTAGGACGGCCCAGATTTCCGGCGCGCCAGGGGCGCTGGTAGCTTCGTCGGCCCTATGGCGTCGGTCTGTGAGATCTGTGGCAAGAAGCCGGGCTTCGGCATGGCGGTGAGCCACTCGCACCGGCGCACCAAGCGCCGTTGGAACCCCAACATCCAGCGGGTGCGCGTGCTCGTCGGCCGCACCCCGAAGCGCATGCACGTGTGCACGGGCTGCATCAAGGCCGGCAAGATCGTCAAAGCAGGTCACTGAGCTGCACTGAGGCC
Organism: Acidimicrobiia bacterium; assembly: GCA_013694495.1. Taxonomy (GTDB): domain Bacteria; phylum Actinomycetota; class Acidimicrobiia; order Acidimicrobiales; family JACDCH01; genus JACDCH01. Next base: position 683 of record JACDCH010000008.1, read on the forward strand.
CCGGCGGTTTGGTCCGGCTCGGACCGACCCAGGTACGGTTCTCGGACCCCCTCCGTACCCCTGCCGCGAGGAGCACACCGGTGCAAGGCGTCATCAAGTCGTACGACCCCGGCACCGGCGACGGTGTGATCATGTGCGACACGGATTTCGCCGATTACGACCTGGCGGCCGGTGCGCTGGACGGGTCGCCGTTCCGCATGCTCCGGCAGGGCCAGCGCGTCGTCTTCGAGGTGGAGGACGGCCGCGCCACGCGCCTGCGAGTTGGCAGCGAAGGCGACATGGGTACCCCGGGGTTCCCGCCCGCCACCACGACAAAGAAGTCGGAGGTCGATCCATGAACGACGCCAACGCCCCCACCACGAACCGGGCGCTGCTCGACTTCGTCGAGTCTGGGCGGGCGTTGTTCGAACCCGACGAGGTGGTGTGGTGCGACGGGTCGGACGAGGAGTACGACCGGCTGGCCGCGGAGCTCGTGGCCGGTGGCACGTTCGAGCGGCTGTCCGACGCCGAGCGCCCGAACAGCTACCTCGCCCTCTCCGATCCCGGCGACGTCGCCCGGGTCGAGGACCGCACCTACATCTGCAGCGTCGAGGAGATCGACGCCGGGCCCACCAACAACTGGCGGGAACCCGAGGAGATGAAGGAGGTCATGCGGTGCCACTTCGCCGGGGCGATGAAGGGCCGCACCATGTACGTGGTGCCGTTCTCGATGGGCCCGCTCGGCTCGCCCATCGCCCACATCGGCGTGCAGCTCACCGACTCGGCGTATGTCGCCGTGAACATGCGGATCATGACCCGCATGGGCGCCCCCGTCCTCGACGTGCTCGGCCCCGACGGCGAGTTCGTCCCCTGCCTCCACTCGGTCGGCTACCCGCTCGTGCTCGCCGACGGCACGTCACGCCCCGACGTGCCGTGGCCCTGCGACGCCGACAACAAGTACATCGTCCACTTCCCCGAGACGCGGGAGATCTGGAGCTACGGCTCGGGCTACGGAGGCAACGCCCTGCTCGGCAAGAAGTGCTTCGCCCTCCGCATCGCCAGCACGATGGCCCGAGACGACGGCTGGATGGCCGAGCACATGCTCATCCTCGGCGTCACCCCGCCCGACGGCGAGAAGCGCTACGTCGCCGCGGCGTTCCCGTCGGCCTGCGGCAAGACGAACATGGCCATGATGATCCCCACCCTGCCGGGGTGGAAGATCGAGACCATCGGCGACGACATCGCCTGGATGAAGTTCGGCCCCGACGGCCGGCTCTACGCCATCAACCCGGAGGCCGGCTTCTTCGGCGTCGCCCCCGGCACCGGAGAGAGCACGAACCCGAACGCGCTCCGGGCCCTCTGGGGCAACAGCGTCTTCACCAACGTCGCCAAGACCGACGACGGCGACGTGTGGTGGGAAGGGCTCACCAAGGAGGCGCCCGAGCACCTCATCGACTGGAAGGGCAACGACTGGACGCCGGCCGCCGACGCCCCGGCGGCCCACCCCAACGCCCGGTTCACGGCGCCGGCGTCGCAGTGCCCGTCGATCGCCCCCGAGTGGGAGGACCCGGCCGGCGTGCCGATCTCGGCCATCCTCTTCGGCGGGCGGCGCGCCACCAACGTGCCCCTCGTGACCGAGGCGTTCGACTGGGAGCACGGCGTGTTCCTGGGCTCGATCATGAGCTCGGAGACCACCGCCGCCCAGGCCGGCGCGGTCGGCAAGCTCCGCTTCGACCCCTTCGCCATGCTCCCGTTCTGCGGGTACAACATGGGCGACTACTTCCGGCACTGGCTCGAGATCGGCGAGGCGTCCGACGCCGAGAAGCTGCCGAAGCTGTTCTGGGTCAACTGGTTCCGCAAGGGCGACGACGGCTCGTTCCTGTGGCCCGGCTTCGGTGACAACAGCCGGGTCGTCAAATGGGTCCTCGAGCGGGTCGAGGGCAGCGGCGACGCGGTCGACACCGCCATCGGCCGCCTCCCCGCCCCCGACGCCATCGATACGAGCGGGCTCGCCATCGGCGAGGCCCAGCTGGCCGAGCTCCTCGAGGTCGACGCCGACGGCTGGCGGGCCGAGCTCCCCCAGCTGGCCGAGCACCTCGACTCGATCGGCGAACGCCTCCCCACCGAGCTCCGCGAGCAGCTCGACTCCCTCGAGAAGCGCCTCGCCGGCTGACCCGAGCGGGCCGGTGCCCGCCGAAGTCGAGGACAGAGGACAAGGTCAAGGGCGCGACGGAGGCGGCGCAGCTCGGCTGCGCCTTCTCCCGTGCCTCGACCTGCGTGCGCCAACCCGTTCCGTGTGCACGTATCCGGCTGTGGTGCGGCTCCGCGCACGCACAACGGACGAGCGCACGCTCGACCGGGCACCGCGCCCACCTCGCCCTCACCGAGGGCGAGGTGGTGATCGTCGACGGCGACGACGGCCTCGTCACCCCGATCGCACGTTCCTGACGCACACCCCGCCCGCAACCGCCGCGCAAGCTCCGGGCGGGGCGTCGTCAGCTGCCCCGCGTGGGAAGCGGGAGGAGGCCGACCGACCGGCAGCGGTCGGCCAGAGAGGTGAGGCCGGCGACGTAGTCCTCGCGGTCCATCGCGCCGTCGAGGAAGGTGCGCCGGAGCTCGAGGAAGAGCGACTCGACGAGGAGGTCGACCAGCTGGTCCCAGAGGTGATCGGCGAGGTCTGGTTCCTCCGAGACGAGGGCGATCGTGCAGAGCACGTCGTCCTGCTCAGCGGCCACCCTGGCGATCAGGCGGTCGTGCGCGTCCACAGCAGAACGGTTCGCCGCAGGCAGGCGCCGTCCCTGCCGACCGGCGCCCGAAATCGCGCCTACAGTCCGCGCCCGTGGCCGTCACCGCGTACATCCTGATCCAGACCGAGGTCGGCAAGGCCGCCCAGGTGGCATCGGAGGTGGGCGCCATCGACGGCGTCGTCTCGGCCGAGGACGTCACCGGCCCCTACGACGTCATCGCCCGGGCCGAGGCCTCCTCGGTCGACGAGCTGGGAAAGATGGTCGTGTCGAGGGTCCAGATGATCGACGGCATCACCCGAACGCTCACCTGCCCCGTCGTCCACCTGTAGCGCGCCCTTGGGCGCCGGGCTGCGACGCTCAGCGGGCGCCGACGAGCAGGGCCCGGATGCTGAGCCCCATGAGGAAGAAGCTGCCGAGCCCGTACACGAGGTACTGGTGCTGGCGGACCCAGGCCGACGTCGAGCGGTAGCTGTAGAGGATGCCGACGGTGATGATGGCGACGAAGCCGTAGAAGAGGTGGAACTGCGGCGGTTCGATCCCCTGGCCCGAGACGAGCCCGACGCCCATGGCGACCTGGGCGAAGATCGTCAGCTGGGCGGCGACGATGTACCACCACAGCGCCCGGGTGCGGAGCGCCTCGAGGCGGTGGGCGGCCGTGGCCCACCCGCCGGCCAGCGCGTTGCCGAGGATGACGACCCAGGAGAAGCCGTCGTGGAGGTCGCGCAGGAGCAGGGCCAGCGTGGGGGCGGCGGTCACTGGGGCCGAGCCTGCCTGACGGCGCCCCCGCCCCACCACCCAGCCGGCGGTGGGGGCGACCCCGGGGTCGCGAGGCGCGCCGTGGACGCGATGCTGCCCCCATGCCGACATCGAACCGCGCCGGGTGCCTGCCC
>JACDCH010000010.1 GCA_013694495.1 Acidimicrobiia bacterium
CCCGCAGGGGGTGCCGGCGCCGTGGTGGCCAGCGTGATCGTGGTGGTCGATGGCGGAGGAAGCGTGGTGGCGGCGGTGGTCGGCGGCGAGGCGGTGGTGGCGGGCCCCGCGGTGGTGGGGGCGGCCACCACCTCGACGGCTTCGTCGGAGCCAGCCGACGCTGAGCGGAGGTCGAGGGCGAGGAACGGCAGCGCCAGGAGCGTCGACCCGAGCCCGACGGCCAGCCGTCTGGTCGTCAGACCGGCCCACCAGGGGAGCGGCCCGTCGGCGGGGAGCGGGCGGAGGTCGGTATCGGTCATGGGACGGGCTCGCGGAGGAGGTACGACCCGGGCTCCGCGTGGCCGCGGACATTACAGAACGAAGACGGACCGTCACACAGTCGCCACGATCACCCGGACGGCGCAGCCAGCCGGTAGACCCGCTCGGCGTTGGCCCACGACGCCGACGCGATGGCGTCGACCGGCACGCCCTTCGCTTCGGCGAGGCCGGCGCCGACCGCGGGCACCCAACCGGGCCGGTTGCGCTGGCCCCGGTGCGGCACCGGCGCGAGGTACGGGCTGTCGGTCTCGACGAGCAGTCGGTCGAGGGGGCACAGGGCGGCCGCCGCTCGGACGTCGGTGGCCGACGGGAAGGTCACGATGCCCGAGAACGAGAGGTGGGCGCCGAGGTCGAGGCAGCGGCGGGCCTCGTCGGCGCCGCCGCTGAAGCAGTGGAACACGGTGCGGTCCGGGACGCCGGCCGCGTCGAGGACGGCGAACGTGTCGTCCCACGCTTCGCGCGTGTGGATCACGAGGGCGAGGTCGTGGCGCTGCGCCATCGCCACCTGGGCCGCGAACACGTCGCGCTGCGCGTCGCGGGGCGAGTGGTCGTAGTGGTAGTCGAGGCCGCACTCCCCCACCGCCACCACCGCCGGGTCGGCGAGCAGCTCCTCGAGGCCCACGATCCCGCCCTTGGCCTCGTGGGGGTGCACGCCGGCGGTGGCCCAGACCCGTCCCGGGTTGGCCGTGGCGACCTCGATGTAGGCGCGCGACTGGGCGACGTCGCACCCGACGGTGATCACCCGCTCGACGCCGAGGGCGGCGGCGTCGGCCAGGACGTCGGCCGCCTCGGCCACGGACTCGGGCAGGTGGCAGTGATCGTCGGTCCAACGCACGGGATCGATCATCCCGCATAGGTTCGCCCGATGGTTCCTGGGGACATCGGCAAGCTGGTCAACGTGTCGGACCCGGCGGTGTCGCCCGACGGGCGCACGGTCGCGGTCACCGTCACCCGGGCCGATGCCGATGCCAACCGCTTCCGCTCGGCCATCTGGCTGGTCCCCACGAACGAGGGCCCGCCCCGCCAGCTCACCGCGGGCGACGAGAGCGACAACGGCGCCCGCTGGTCGCCGACGGGCGACCGGGTGGCGTTCGTGCGCACCACCTCGGCCGACGGCTCGCCACCGCGCTCCGCTGTGCTCGTGCTGCCGGTGGCGGGCGGGGGCGAGGCCGTCACCGTCGCCGAGAGCGCCGAGGGCATCGACGGCCTCGACTGGTCGCCGGACGGCGAGCGCCTCGCCTGGGCCACCCGCATCCCCGACGAGGGGACGGGGCCCGACGTGAAGGACCGCGATCGGGGCCCGCGCCAGATCACGACGCTGGTCACCCGCATCGACGACGTCGGCTGGCTGGCCGACCGTCGGCGGCAGGTCTTCACCGGGCGCATCGACCGCACCGAGGCGCCCCGCCAGGTCACCACGGGCGGCGCCGACCACGGCAGCCCCCGGTGGTCGCCGGACGGCACGCGCCTCGTCGTCGTCGCCGGCCGCCACGACACCGCCGACCTGGACGAGGTCGAGGACCTCTGGCTGATCGACGCCGACGCCGACCGGACCGGCGCCCCGCCCGAACCCGAGCGGCTGACCGACGGGACGCTGCTCTGGTCGAACCCGTCGTGGTCGCCGGACGGCACCCGGATCGCCGGCATCGCCACCGACCCCTCCATCGGGTTCAAGAACGCCCGGCCCCTCGTGCAACCCGTAGCCGGCGGTGCGCCGGTCGACGCCGCCCCGGGCCTCGACCGCACCTTCTACCCGACGCTCGGCGCCCGGCCGCCGGTGTGGCTCGACGACGAGCACCTCGTGTCGACCCGGGAGGACCGGGGCCGGGTGGCGCTCGTCCGCCTCGACGCCAGCGGGGCGACGGCACCCGCCGAGGTGGTTGCCGGCGACCGCTGCGTCGTCGGCTTCGACGCGAGGGGCGGCACGCTCGCCTTCACGAGCACGTCACCGAACGAGGTCGGCGAGCTGTCGGTCGCCCCGCTCAACCGGGTGTCCCCGGAGCGGCGCCGCACGAGCTTCACGGCTGCGTTCCTGCGGGCGGCGCCGCCGAACCCCGTCGAGCGCTTCACTCTGACGTCGCCGACGGGCGAGGACCTCGACGCGTGGTTCCTTCCCCCGGCGGCGAGCGCCGAGGCCAACGAGCCGTGGCCGCTCCTCGTGTCGGTGCACGGCGGGCCGATGACCCAGTACGGCGACCAGTGGTTCGACGAGTTCCAGCTGTGGAGCTCGGCCGGCTTCGCCGTGGTCGCCTGCAACCCGCACGGCTCGTCGGGGCGGGAGGACGCCTTCGCCCGGGCGATCCGCTCACCCGCGGCGGCCATCGAGCCGGGCACGGGGTGGGGCGGCATCGATGCCGACGACATCGTCGCCACCCTCGACGCCGCCCTCGAGCGCTGGCCCGTCGACCCCGCCCGCGTCGGGCTGCTCGGCGGCAGCTACGGCGGCTTCATGACGTCGTGGCTCCTGGCCCGAACGGATCGCTTCGCCGCCGGCTGCTCCGAGCGGGCGGTGAACAACCTGCTGTCGGAGGAATGGTCGTCCGACGTCGGCGGCCACTTCTGGCGGGAGCTCGGTGTTTCGCACATCGACAACCCGGAGGAGTACCTGCGGATGTCGCCTGCGACCTACGTGAAGGACCTCACGGCGCCGATCCTCATCCTGCACAGCGAGAACGACCTGCGCTGCAACATCGAGCAGGCCGACGCCCTGTTCGTGCCGCTGCGGCTCCTCGACCGCGACGTGGAGTACTGGCGCTTCCCGGGGGAGGGCCACGAGCTGTCGCGCTCGGGGTCGCCGAAGCACCGGATCCGGCGGGCCGAGCTCATCATCGACTTCTTCCAGCGCCGCCTCGGCGGCCAGCCTGCGACCGAGCTCCCTGCCGGCTAGCCGGCCCGCGCGTTCACCCGGGCTCGCGCGCTCACCCGGCCCGGCGCCGGTCCAACGCGCGCACCTCGGTCGCCGGCAGCGGGTCAGGTGGCGATCCGGGGGAAGAGGGGGGCGCCCTTCACGACCTCGAGGCCGCCGGGGTACCCGCCCCACGCCGCCGCGGCGGGGAGGTGCTGCTCGTCGGGGCGGCCGGTCAGGCCGATGCGGCGCCAGATCTCGGCGGTCGCCGTCGGGATCGCCGGGCTGGCGAGGATCGACACGATGCGCAGCACCTCGAGCGCGTCGCCGAGGACGGCGTCGACGGCCGGGCCGGGCTCGGCCTTCCACGGCTCGTTCTCCTCGAGGAAGGCGTTGGTCTCCCGCACGAGGCGCCAGGTGGCCTCGAGGGCGAGCGAGGGCTGGAAGTCGGCCCAGGCCCGAGCGGTGGCGTCGTGGACCTCGGCGGCCACGGCCGCCAGCGGGCTGTCGGGGCGCGGGGCGGGGCCGATGCCGTCGCACTTCTTGGCCACCACGGTGGCGACGCGCGACAGGAGGTTGCCGAGGTTGTTGGCCAGGTCGGCGTTGTAGCGGTCGACGACGCGCTCGTAGGTGAAGTCGCTGTCGGGCCCGAACGGCACGTCGCGCAGGAAGTGGTAGCGGAACCCGTCGACACCGAAGTCGTCGACGAGGCGGGCCGGGGCGATGTCGGTGAGCTTGGCCGCACCCGACTCGGACTTCGACAGCTTCTCGCCCCCGAGCAGCAGCCATCCGTGGACGTGCACATGGTGCGGCGGCTCCAACCCCGCCGCCAGCAGCATCGCCGGCCAGTACACGCAGTGGAAGCGGATGATCTCCTTGCCGATCAGGTGGTGCACGTGCGGCCACCAGCTGGCGAAGCGCTCCTCGTCGACGCCGAGGCCGATGGCCGTCGCGTAGTTGATGAGGGCGTCGTACCAGACGTAGAAGACGTGCCCCGGCGCCCACGGCACGGGCACGCCCCAACTGAGCGACGTCCGCGTGATCGAGACGTCGTCGAGGCCCTGGCGGATGAAGCCGAGGACCTCGTTGCGCTTCCCCTCCGGCTGGATGACGTCGGGGTTGCCCTCGATCCATTCGAGGAGGCGCTGCTGGTAGCGGGAGAGCCGGAAGAACCAGTTCTCCTCCTTGAGCCGGGTGACGGGCTTGCTCTTGTGAATCGGGCAGAACTCGCCGTCGACGAGCTCGCCCTCCTGGTAGTACGCCTCGCAGGACACGCAGTACGGGCCCTCGTAGGTGTCGAGCTCGATGTCGCCGTTGTCCTTGATGCGGCTGAGCAGGGCCTGGACGGCGGCGTGGTGGCGGGGCTCGGTGGTGCGGATGAAGTCGTCGTAGGAGATGCCGAGCAGGTCCCACGCCTCCCGGAAGCGGGCGGCGTTGCGGTCGGCCTGCTCCTGGGGCGAGACCCCCGCCGCCTCCGCCGACTGCGCCACCTTGAGCCCGTGCTCGTCGGTGCCGGTGAGGAAGTACGTGTCGTCGCCGAGCAGGCGGTGCCAGCGGGCCACGGCGTCGGCGATCACCGTCGTGAAGGCGTGCCCGATGTGGGGCGCGTCGTTCACGTAGTAGATCGGCGTCGTCACATAGAACCGGTCGGGCACCCCGGCGAGGCTACGGGGCAGGTGCAACCGCCACCGCAGGTGTTGTTCCCGGTACTGAGCGCGCCGCCGCCCGGGTAGGGCGGCGGCCATGCGACCCCTCCTCACCCGTTGGCGCGAGGGCTGGCGGGGCCTGCCGCGCTGGTTCCGGTGGCCCGCCTACGCCGCAGCCGGCCTGTTCACCGCCGGGGTCGTCGCCTTCGCCGTGCTGTGGATCACCGTCGACCTGCCCGAGGAGGTCCCGCAGCCCCAGTCGGCCGTGCTCCTGGCGGCCGACGGCCAGGAGCTGGCGGTGCTGTCGGAGGAGGGTACGCGCTTCGAGGTCGCCCTCGACCAGGTCGCCCCGGTGATGGTGAGCGCCGTCGTCGCCGCCGAGGACCGTCGCTTCTACGGCCACAGCGGGGTCGACCCGGTGGGCATCTTTCGGGCGGCGTGGCGCAACACGATCGGTGGCGGCACCCAGGGCGGGTCGACCATCACGCAGCAGCTGGTGAAGAACACCTACACGAGCGGCGAGCGGTCGCTGTGGCGCAAGGTCAACGAGGCCGTGCTGGCCATGAAGCTCGAGCAGACCGAGGACAAGGACGAGATCCTCGAGCGCTACCTCAACGTCGTGTACTTCGGTCGGGGAGCGTACGGCGTCGAGGCGGCGGCACGCGTGTACTTCGGCGTCCCTGCGCTCGAGCTGACCCTGCCCCAGGCCGCGCTCCTGGCCGGGTTGCTCCGCTCGCCGGAGACAGCCGACCCGCTCGAGGCACCCGACGAGGCCGCCCGCCGGCGCCAGACGGTGCTCGACGCGCTGGCCGAGACCGGGGGCGCCAGCGCCGAGGAGATCGCCGCCGCGGCGGCGACGCCCATCGAGACGCTCCCGGTCGAGGACTCGGTGCGGCTGGTGGCCGGCGTCGCTCCCCACTACGTCGACTGGGTCACGGCGGAGGCCATCGAGGCGGTCGGCGAGGACGCCATCTACCGCGACGGCCTGCGCATCGTCACCACCCTCGACCTCGAGGCCCAGCGGGCGGCCGAGCAGGCCGTGGCCGAGACGCTGCCCGACCCGACCGACCCGCAGGCCGCCCTCATCGCCCTCGACACCGACGGTGCGGTGCGGGCCCACGTGGGGTCCCGGAACTACGCGGAGCTGCAGGTCGACGTCGTGCGGGGCGTCGATGGCGGCGGCTCCGGTCGCCAGCCCGGCTCGACGTTCAAGCCCTTCGTCCTCCAGGCCATCCTGCAGGCCGGCGGCCAACTCGGCGACGTCTACCCCGGCCCGTCCGACATCGAGGTGGCGGTGAACGGCGCGCCCTGGGCCGTCGCGAACTACGGCGGCGAGGTCTACGGCGAGGTGACGCTGCTCGAGGCGACGGCGGACTCGGTGAACACCGTGTACGCCCAGCTCCTGGCCGCGGTCGGCCCCCAGGCCGTCGTCGACGCAGCCCACGTCACCGGCATCGACTCCGAGCTCGACGTCGAGCCCACCATCGCCCTCGGCGCCGAGGAGGTGTCGCCCCTCGAGCTGGCCCGGGCGTACCTCACCCTCGCCAACGACGGGAACCGGGTCACGCCCTACGTGATCAGCCGCATCGAGACGCCGGGCGGGGACGTCGTGTGGGAGCCGGAGCTCGCGGCGCCGGAACGGGTGATCGACGAGGACGTCGTCCGGGCGATGACCTACGCGCTGCAGGGCGTGGTCGATCACGGCACGGGGACGGCGGCCGACATCGACCGGCCGGCGGCGGGCAAGACCGGCACCACCCAGGACAACGTCGACGCCTGGTTCGTGGGGTACGTCCCCGGCTACGCCGCCGTCGTGTGGATGGGCTACACCGACCCGGTGCCGATGAGCGACGTCCACGGTCGCGCGGTGACGGGCGGTTCGTTCCCGGCCGAGATCTGGCAGCGGTTCATGCTCGCTGCAGTGGCCGACAGAGCGCCCGACGAGTTCCCGGCGCCGCCCGACGAGCTGCTGCAGGCCCGGGTGGTGCCGACCAGCGTGCCCTCGACGGCGCCATCCAGCTCCTCGACCGCCACGACGGCCCCGTCGTCGACGACCACGACCGAGCCGACGACCACGACCGACGAGCCAGCGACCACCGTGCCGCCACCGACCGCGCCGCCACCGACCACGGCTGCGCCCCCGACGACGGCGGCAACCGGTGGGGGCGGCAATGGCGGTGGCAACGGGGGCGGCAGCCCCTAGCGCGGTTCAGGGCGGCAGGGGCGGGTAGCGCCGACGGATGCCCGATCCCGATCCCATGCCCGACGACCAGCCCGACCCGCCCGACGACGGCCAGCCGGCGGACGTCGACGACCCCGAGTCCCCCGCCATCGGCGTGGTCGACCCCGACGTCGACGACCCGCCCGAGCCCAACGAGCCGGCCTGAGCGCCGGCGCCGCCCTCACCAGGAGCTCACCTCCCGGAGGGGTCCACCCTCCCCGTCGACGGGGCGGGCCGGCTCGAGGCCCCGGCCCCGCCGCACGTCCTCGACCCGGTCGAGCTGGCGCTCGAGCTGGCGCCGGCGGGCCCCGTTCACCTGCTCGTAGGCGTTCGTCGCCGTCTGCAGGTTGCGACCCAACGCGTCGAGCTTCTCGGTGAAGAGCTCCCATTGCTTCGTGAACCCGGCGAGGACGTCGAGCACCTCGTCGGCCCCGCGGGCCACCGCAACAGCGTCGGCCGCCTGGCGGATCACGCCGAGGACGGCGAACAGCGTGAAGGGCGAGCACAGCACGACCCGCTGAGCCAGGGCGTCGTCGGCCAGGCGTGCATCGTTGGCGTGGATGAAGCCGTACACCGACTCGTTCGGGATGAAGAGCACGGTGAAGCCGACCGTCGTCTCGTCGGCGTAGCCCGGCCGAGCGAGCTCCTTCACCCGCGACCGCACATCGCGCAGGAAGCCGGCCAGCGCGTCGGCGCGCTCGCGGTCGGTGCCCGCGTCGCACCAGCGCTGGTAGCCGGCCAGCGGGAACTTCACGTCGAGGTGCAGCAGCCGGTCGTCGGGGAGCAGGAACGTGACGTCAGGCCGCGTGCCGTCGACCAGGGTCCGCTGCTTGACGTAGTTGACGCCCTCGATGAGCCCAGCGCTGCGCAGGACGTCGTCGCACATGCGCTCGCCCCACTGGCCCCGGGCCTGGGGGCTCGCCAGCGCCCGCTGCAGCCCGTCGGTGGTGGTCCGCAGCGCCTCGGTGACCCGATGGGCCTCCCCGACCCGCGCCAGCAGCTCGCCGTGCTGGCTCGCCCGGTCGGCCCGCAGGTCGGCCATGGCACCCGTGACGCGCTCGAGCCGGTGGGCCATGCCGGTGAGCTCGTGCCGGAGCGAGTCGTCGCGCACCCCCGACTCACGGGACCCCGCAGCCAGGTGGCGCTCGAGCTGGACGGCCGTGACACGCGACGCGACCAGCACGACCACGACGCCCACCACCGCCGCGGTGAGCACGATCGAGAGGGCGACGACGACCATGCCCTCAGTATCCGGAGGGGTGTGACGGTGAAGGGGGATGCTCGGCGCCCCGAGCCGGCCCTGCGAGCCCCTGACCAGGGCGAACGGGCGTCAGGAACGCTTTTCGGTGGCACCGTCCGGCGTGGCCTCCGGGCCCAGGAGCCAGGGCCGGACCCGGGCCCGGCTGCGGCGAGGGGCGTCCTTGACGAGGAGCAGGTCGACCGGGGCGTCGGGATCGGGCTCGCCGGCATCGACGATCTGCACGATCTCCTCACGCTCGACGGGGTCGAAGACCTCCTGCAGCCCGAGCGCGATGGCGCCGGCGAAGGCGCTGGCACCCATGGCCTGGCGCCCGGTCCCGGCC
>JACDCH010000266.1 GCA_013694495.1 Acidimicrobiia bacterium
GAGTTCGCTCGCACGTTGCTGACTGACTTCTCCATCGAGTCGATCCTGGATCACCTGGTCCTGCGGATCGTCGAGGTCCTGCCCGTGAGCGGCGCGGGGGTGACGTTGATCTCGCCTGGTGCCTCGCCTCGGTACGTCGCCGCATCCGATGACCTCGCGCTGGGGTTCGAGGGGCTGCAGGGGGAGCTGGACGAAGGCCCGTGCGTGCTGGCGTCGGCCAGCCGTGGGGCGGTGTCGGTGCCTGACCTGCAGCGCGACGATCGCTTCCCCAGGTTCTCCGCCCGTGCTTTGGACCAGGGCCTCGCCGCCGTTTTCGCCTTCCCGCTCAAGGCTGGCGACCACCAGTTCGGCGCGCTCGACCTGTATCAGACCACCACCGGTCCCCTCAGCGAGGAGGCCATGGTCGCGGCCCAGACCCTCGCGGATGTCGCGGCGGCCTACATCCTCAACGCACGAGCTCGGGTCGACCTCGAGGAGTCCCTGGAGCAGGTCCGCCAGGGAGCGTTGCAGGACGACCTGTCCGTGGAGGCGCTGCGCGTCAGCGAAGCGCGCAAGAAGGGGGTCCTCGATGCCGTGCCCGACGGGGTCATCACGATCGACGAGCGCGGCGTGGTCGTCGAGTTCAACCGGGCCGCCGAGCGCACGTTCGGCTACTCCCAGCAGGAGGCACTCGGTCGTGAGCTCGCCGAGCTGATCATCCCCGAGGCCGAGCGGGACGCTCATCGCAGGGGGCTGCTGCACTACCGGGCGACCGGCGAGGGTCCGCTGCTCGGCCGACGCGTCGAGATGATGCCGATCCGGGCGGACGGGTCGTCGTTCCCCGCCGAGTTGACGATCATGGCCGTGGCCACCGCCGGGACGCCGCTGTTCACCGGGTTCGTCCGAGACCTCACCAAGGAGCACGCGGCCAACGTGGAGCGCCAGGCGCTCGAGGACCGTCTGCGTCAGGCCGAGCGCCTCGAGAGCCTGGGACAGCTGGCGGGGGGCGTGGCCCACGACTTCAACAACCTGCTCACCGTGATCTTGAACTACGCCGCCTTCATCACCCGGGACGCCCCTGCGGAGAGCGCCACGAGGGCCCACGCCGAGCAGATCCTCTCTTCGGCCGAGCGGGCGGCAGCACTGACCAAGCAGCTCCTGATGTACGCCCGGCGAGAGCCCGTGCGCCACACGGCGGTCGACCTCAACGCCGTCGTGGCGCAGATGCATGACCTGTTGGTGCGCACGATCGGCGAGCACGTCCGGATCGAGGTGCGAGCCGCTGCCGAGCTTCCCCCGATCCACGCCGACGGGGGCCAGGTCGAGCAGGTCCTGATGAACCTCTCGGTCAACTCGCGCGACGCGATGCCCGACGGAGGGGTTCTGTCCATCGAGACGGCCGTCGTGGAGCTCCGGGCGGGTGAGGCGAAGCCGCACCCGGCACTCGCCCCCGGGCTCTACGTGCGGCTGTCGGTGATCGACGAGGGGGCCGGCATGAGCGCCGAAGTGGTGGCACGAGCGTTCGACCCGTTCTTTTCGACCAAGCGGCCGGGAGAGGGCACCGGGCTCGGCCTGGCCACCGTGTACGGCATCGTCGCCGACACGGGCGGTGCGGTCGACGTCCAGTCCGAGGAAGGTGTGGGCACGACGGTCAGCGCCTTCTTTCCCGCGTCCCCCGAAGCGCCCGCCGCCTCCCCGGAGCCCGTCGACGTGGTCGTCGGCGCCGGGGAGACGGTGCTCGTCGTCGAGGACCAACGAGCCGTGCGCGAGGTCACCGTCGCCATGCTTCGCCGCCACGGCTACCGCGTCCGCCACGCCGCCGACGCAGCGGAGGCCCTGCGCATCTCGGCCGACGTCGACTTCGACCTGCTCCTGACCGACATCGTCATGCCACAGACATCCGGGCGCGAGCTGGTTCGGGCGCTGCGGGATCGGCACCGCACGTGTCGGGTGCTGTTCATGTCCGGCTACAGCGGCACCGCCTTCGGCTCGGAACGCTTCCTGGAGGCCACCGAGGCGCTCATCCAGAAGCCGTTCAAGGAGACCGAGCTCCTCCATGCCGTCCGCGACGCGCTTCACAGAAGCGGCACCTCCCGACGGTCGCCCCGATGAAGGTGCTGATCGTCGAAGACGACGCGGCGGTCTGTCGAGTTGTGCGCGACCAACTCGAGCGCCGGGGAGTCGGCATCGTCTGGGCCGACAGCGTCGCTGCGAGTCGCGAGGCGCTGGCGAGCGAGGACTTCCAAACCATCATCCTCGATCTCACGCTGCCGGATGGGTCCGGGCTCGAGCTCCTCGGGGAGCTGCGGGCGTCAGGTTCCACCGCCCACGTGATCGTCCTGACTGGCGCAGGGTCGGAGGCGGACCGGGTCCACTCCATCGAATCGGGGGCCGACGACTACGTCGTCAAGCCCTTCTTCGCTCGCGAGCTGGCCGCCCGGGTGCTGGCGGTCGAGCGCCGCCGCAGCCTCACGGAGGACACGACGCTGCGCATCGGTCCGTTGGAGATCGATCTGGTCGCCCGTGAGGTCACGGTCGACGGCCGCCCCGTCGATCTGACCGCGAAGGAGTTCGCCCTCCTGGCGTTCCTGGCGGCCCGCCCTGGCCACACCTTCAGCCGGGCCGAGCTGCTCCGAGCGGTCTGGCAGTCGAGTCCCGACTGGCAGCAGAGCTCGACCGTCACCGAGCACATCCACCGCCTTCGGACGAAGATCGAGCCGGACCCTGGACACCCCCAGATGCTCAAGACGGTTCGCGGGGCCGGCTACCGGCTCGACCTGCCCTCACCGGGCACGTGCGACGCTGGCACGGAAGACGCAGGCACGGAAGACGCGCAGCCGCTCGGGGCGGGGGCCGTGATCCATGTGGAAGGTCGCATCGTGGCCGCCGACGCCGCCGCCGTGCACATCTCGGGGGCAGGGGGGGAAGTCGATCTTCTGGGCAAGGACGTGTTGGACCTGGTGGCGGCGGTCTCGAAGGCAGGCGCCGCCGAGCGTCTGGAGGCGACCGCAGCAGGACGGTCCCCCCGATCTCAGATGATGACGCTCCAGCGGTTGGACGGCAACGAGGTCCTCGTCGAGGTCTGTGCGTCGACGGTCACCTGGGAAGGCCAGCGCGCCCGTCGGGTGGAGCTCCACGTCTCGCCCGATCCCTCCGCTCGCCTCCGTCACCTCGTCACCGGTGTCCACAGCGAGCTGTCCGATGCGGTGATCGTGACCGACCTGCACTTCCACGTCCGCAGCTGGAACGGGGCGGCGGAGCGCCTCTACGGGTGGACGGAGCAGGAGGCCCTCGGACGTCACCTGCTCGATGTGTTCGATTGGGAAGACGACGAGCTCTCCACCGGGACGAGGAACCTCGAGATCACGGGGCGTTGGCACGCGCAGGGGCGACAACGCACCCGTGACGGTTCCCTCGTCGACGTGAACTCCTCGATGACGATGATGCGTGACGAGACCGGGGACGCCATCGGCGTCGTGTCCGTCAACCGACCCGTCCTACCGCCGCTGGACCAATCCGACGGCCCGGTGGGCCCGGACGACGGTGACCTGCGTCGAGGCCTTGATGCCCAGGAGTTCGAGGTGCACTACCAACCCGTCATGGCGCTGGTCGACGGGAGCCTCATCAACGTGGAGGCCCTGGTCCGCTGGCGGCACCCGGTACGCGGGCTCCTGCGGCCGGACGCCTTCATCGAGACGGCCGAGCGCAGCGGGTTGATCATCGAGCTCGGTGCCTTCGTCCTGGACACCGCCAGCCGTCAGGTCGCCGCCTGGCGGGCCAGCGGCGCCAACATCGGCCTCTCGCTGAACGTCTCGGCCGCCGAGCTCGCCGACCCGGAGCTCGTCGAGCGGATCATCGTGACGATCGACGCCGCCGGTCTCGAACCTCACGCCCTGTGGCTCGAGGTCACCGAGACGTCCCTCGTGCGCGACGTCGACCAGGCGGCGGCCATGCTCCATCGGCTCGCCGATCTCGGCATCAGCATCGCCATCGACGACTTCGGCACCGGGTGGGCCAGCCTCACCTATCTCAGCAAGTTCCCGATCCACGCCCTCAAGATCGACCGCATCTTCGTGACCGGCATCGACGAGAACGCCAACGATCGTGCCATCGCCAGGTCGATCGTGGAGCTCGGGGCCGAGCTCGGGCTGACCGTGGTGGCCGAGGGGATCGAGACGGTGGCCCAATGCGAGGCGGTGCAGGCGCTCGGCTGCCGGATCGGCCAGGGCTACCTCTTCGGTCAGCCGACGCCTGCCGACGCCGTGCCACTGCACCTGGCCCCCCGCCTCGAGACCACCGACCGGGCGAGCTCGGCGCACCCTGGGTCGAGGGGCCCCCACCCGGTCGCCCTCGCCGAGCCGGGCGCCACCGAGCTCGCGACCCGCCTCGCCGCGGTCGCCCCGACAGGACAGGTGCGGTCAGGCGAGGGACCCGGTCAGCGCTCTGCTAGCGCGGCACGAGGCGCGGCAGCGACAGGGTCGCGCCTGTCCCTCGCCGTCGCCGAGGCGTCGGAGGCGGGCGTCCTGGCGAAACCGGCGGGCGGCGAACCGGTCGAGCACGAGTGGGTCTCGGGCATGCTCCGAGGGCTGCTTCGCGTTCGGACGTCCGAGGGTGCGGTCGAGCTCCTCCAGCAGACCGTGCGCCGGCTGGGGGGGCGGCTGGTACTGGCCTCGGAGAATGACACGGATGCGCTGCCACTCGACGTCTCGCTCGGCGAGGGGCCACCAATGCTGGCAACGGCCGAGCCGTTCAGCGTCGCCCGGATGCAGCTCGAGCGGACCCTGCCCCGGCTGGTGGAAGACGCCCGGCAGGCGATCAACCTCCTCCGTCAGGCCGAGCGCCTCACCGAGGAGACGAACCAAGACCTGCTCACCGGCCTGGCAAACCGTCGGGTCCTCGACCGCGCGCTGCCCAGGATCGATGATGGCGTGATCGTCATGATCGACCTCGACCACTTCAAGGCGGTCAACGACGGCAGCGGGCACGCCGCCGGTGACGCCGTCCTTGCCCGGTTCGGCCGGCTGCTGGCGAACGAGGTCCGGACGAGCGACACCACCTGTCGGGTCGGGGGCGAGGAGTTCGTGATCGTGCTATCGGGGATGGACGTGCCGACGGCAGTCGAGCTGGTCGATCGCATCCGGGCTTCCTGGACCCTCGTAGCACCCCAGCCGATCACCTTCTCGGCCGGCATCGCTGCGGCCTC
>JACDCH010000043.1 GCA_013694495.1 Acidimicrobiia bacterium
GGGCCACCGCGGCGGGACCGGCCGAGCCGGCATCGGTCGACTGCACCCCGTCGTCGGCGACGCGGTCGGTGTAGGCGACGCCGTCGAACCAGCGCAGCTGATGGCGCCCGGTCGGATCGGTGCGCCAGCTGGGCCCGTCGCCGCCCGGGGGAGGCGCGTCGGTCACGCCGAGTGCTTGCGGAGCTCGCGCTGGGCGATGGTGCGCTTGTGGACCTCGTCGGGCCCGTCGGCGAGGCGCAGCGTGCGGATGCCGGCGTACAGCTGGGCGAGCGGGGTGTCCTGGCTGACCCCGGCCGCGCCGAACGCCTGGATGGCGTGGTCGATGATCCGCAGGGCGACGTTCGGCACCGACACCTTGATGCCGGCGATCTCGGTGCGGGCCGCCTTGTTGCCCACGTTGTCCATGAGCCACGCCGTGTAGAGGGTGTAGAGGCGGGCCTGGTCGAGCTCGATGCGGGCGTCGGCGATCCAGTCCTGGATCACGCCCTGCTCGGCGAGGGACTTGCCGAAGGCGACGCGACCGAGCACCCGGTCGCACATGAGCTCGAGGGCGCGCTCGGCGGCCCCGATCGTGCGCATGCAGTGGTGGATGCGGCCGGGGCCGAGGCGGGCCTGGGCGATGGCGAACCCGCCGTTCTCCTCGCCGAGGATGTTGGCGACCGGTACGCGGGCGTCCTCGAAGAGCACCTCGCAGTGCCCCTCGCGGTCGGTGTAGCCGAACACCTGCATGTTGCGCACCACCGTGACCCCGGGCGTGTCGCGAGGGATGAGGACCATCGACTGCTGCCGATGGGGCGCGGCGTCGGGGTCGGTCTTCCCCATCACTATGAAGATCTCGCAGTGCTGGCTGGCGGCGCCGCTGATGTACCACTTGCGGCCGCTGATGACGTACTCGTCGCCCTGGCGCTCGATGCGGGTGGCGATGTTGGTCGCGTCCGACGACGCGACGTCGGGCTCGGTCATGGCGAAGGCGGAGCGGATCTCGCCCTCGAGCAGCGGGTGGAGCCAGCGCTCCTGCTGCTCGGCCGTGCCGAACATCGTGAGGATCTCCATGTTCCCCGTGTCGGGGGCGGCGCAGTTGCAGGCCTCCGACGCGATCGGGCTGCGCCCCATCACCTCTGCCAGCGGCGCGTAGTCGAGGTTGGAGAGCCCCTCGGTCCACTGCGTCTTGTGGGGGAGGAAGAGGTTCCACAGGCCGCGCTCCTTGGCCTCGACCTTGAGGTCCTCGATGACCTGGGGGTGGTGGTGCGCGTCGCCCGAGGCCGCCATCTGGTCGCGGTAGACCTCCTCGGCGGGCAGTACCCGCTCGACCATGAAGGCCAGGAGGCGCTCCTTCAGGTCGGCGGCGGTCGGCGACAGGGAGAAGTCCATCGGCCGCGAACCTACGGCGGGACGCCGAGCGCGTGTGGTCGTGGAGGCCCGCTGGGGGCTCTCTCGACGACGTCGTCAGGGCGTCGGTGTTGACTCACCGAAGCGCAGCTCCTAATCCTTTCCGCGGCATGCCGAAGCCGCTGGTCATCGTCGAGAGCCCCGCCAAAGCCCGCACCATCGCGGGCTTCCTCGGCGCGGACTACGTCGTGAAGGCGTCGATCGGCCACGTCCGCGACCTCCCGCAGCGGGGTTCCGACGCCCGCAAGCTCGGGGTCGACGTCGAGAACGACTTCCGCCCGGAGTACGAGGTCCACGCCAACAAGCGCGACGTCATCCGGGATCTGAAGGCGGCGTTGAAGGACGCCGACGAGCTCTACCTCGCGACCGATGAGGACCGCGAGGGCGAGGCCATCAGCTGGCACCTCCTGGAGGTGCTCAAGCCCCGGGTCCCGGTGAAGCGCATGGTGTTCCACGAGATCACCAAGACGGCGATCGAGGCCGCCGTCCTCAACTGGCGCGACGTCGACTACGGCCTCGTCGACGCGCAGGAGAGCCGCCGCATCGTCGACCGCCTCTTCGGCTACCCCGTGTCGGAGGTGTGCTGGCGCAAGATCAAGCCGGGCCTCTCGGCCGGCCGCGTCCAGTCGCCGGCCGTGCGCCTCGTCGTGCAGCGCGAGCGCGAGCGCATCGCCTTCCGCGCCGCGGCGTGGTGGGACCTCGACGCCGCCTTCCCCACGAACCCCGCCTTCACCGCCGACCTCGCCACCCTCGGCGACGACAAGGTGGCCGACGGGCGCGACTTCGACAGCGCCGGCGCCCTCAAGAAGGAGTCGGGCATCGTCGTGCTCGACGAGGCCGGCGCCCGGGCCCTCGCGGCCAGCCTCGACGGGGCGGCGTTCACCGTCGCCGACGTGCAGACGAAGCCCTACACGTCGCGGCCGAAGCCGCCGTTCGTCACGTCGTCGCTCCAGCAGGTCGCCGGCAACCGGCTGCGCATGACGTCGGCCCAGGTGATGCGCGTCGCCCAGGGCCTCTACGAGCGGGGCTACATCACCTACATGCGGACCGACAGCACGACGCTGTCCGAGGCAGCGCTCGGCGCGGCGGCGGCGCAGATCGGTGAGCTGTACGGGCAGGATTACCTGTCGGCCGCCCCCCGCCACTACGCCAAGAAGGCCAAGGCCGCGCAGGAGGCCCACGAGGCCATCCGGCCCGCCGGCGACTCGTTCCGGTCCCCCGAGCAGCTCCGCAGCGAGCTGCGGGGCGACGACCTCGCGCTCTACGAGCTCGTCTGGCAGCGCACGATCGCCAGCCAGATGCCCGACGCCCGGGGGTCGACCCTCACCGCCCGCATCGAGGCCGTGACGCACCCGCCCACCTCCCCGGTGATCGCCGACGGCACCGTCACCGGCTGGACCACGAGCGGCACGACCATCACGTTCCCGGGCTACCTCCGGGTGTACGGCCACACCGGCGACGACAGCAACGAGGACGGTGGCGACGCCGAGCGCAAGCTCCCGCAGCTCACCGTCGGGGCCACGTTGCCGGCGCCCAGCATCGAGGCGCTCGGCCACGCCACCCAGCCCCCGGCCCGCTACACCGAGGCGTCGCTGGTGAAGGCGCTGGAGGAGCGGGGCATCGGCCGGCCCTCCACCTACGCGTCGATCATGCAGACCATCCAGGACCGCGGCTACGTGTGGAAGAAGGGCTCGGCCCTCGTCCCCACCACCGACGCCTTCGCACTCGTGAACCTGCTCGAGCAGCACTTCGCCGCCCTGGTCGATTACGACTTCACCGCCTACATGGAGGCCGCGCTCGACGAGATCGCGTCCCGCAACACCGAGCGCATCAAGTTCCTCGAGCAGTTCTGGCTCGGCAACGGCACGCCCGGCGTCGACCCGCTGTGCAAGCTCGCCATCGAAGAGGCCGACCCGGCCCGCATCAACGTCGTGCGGGAGTTCGACCTCGACGGCACCCTCGTCGAGCTCCGCAACGGCAAGTTCGGTCCGTACCTCCGGTGCGGTGAGGACTCGCGCTCGCTGCCCGACGACGTCCCCCTTGACGAGCTGACCGACGACCGCGTCCGCGAGATCCTCGCCGCGCCGAAGGGCGACGAGCCCATCGGCACCGACGAGGCCACCGGCCTCCCGGTGTTCGCCAAGAACGGGCGGTACGGCCCGTACGTGCAGCTGGGCACGCCCGACGAGCCGCCGCCGGGCGAGACGAAGCCGAGGATGGCATCGCTGTTCAAGGACATGGACCTGACGACGATCACCGTCGACGACGCGCTGCGCCTGCTGTCCCTGCCCCGGGTCGTGGGCCGGCACCCGGCCGACGATGGCGAGATCGTGGCCGCCAACGGGCGCTACGGCCCGTTCCTCAAGTGGGGCGACGAGACCCGCAGCCTGGAGACCGAGGCGCAGCTGTTCGACGTGTCCCTCGACGCTGCGGTGGCGATCCTGGCGGAGCCCAAGAAGTTCGGCCGTCAGCGCAGCGCGTCGGCGGCGCCGCTCAAGGTCCTCGGTCCCGACCCGGTGTCGGGCGGGGAGATCGTGGTCAAGGACGGCCGCTTCGGCCCGTACGTCACCGACGGCACGCACAACGCCTCGTTGCGCAAGGGCGACACGATCGAGGAGCTCACGCCGGAGCGCGCCTACGAGCTCCTCGTCCTGCGCCGCGAGTACGAGGAGATGAACCCGAAGAAGCCCAAGGCGGCGAAGAAGCGGGCACCGGCGAAGAAGAAGGCGGCGCCCCGCAAGGCGGCCAAGAAGAAGGAGTAGCGACCGTCGCCCGCGACCGCTGGTTACCGTGACCGGCGTGGACCCGGCCGCGGAGCGACGTCCCCGGGTCGACGAGCCCGACCCCGCCGACATCATCAACGAGTCGTTGCGGGCCCTGCGCGACGAGCGGCGCGACAAGCCGGGCCTGAAGCTCCGGCTGTTCGGATCGCCGGCGTTCTACCGGCTCTGGTTGGCCCAAGTCATCACCTCCTTCGGCGACTGGCTCGGCTTCCTCGCCATCGTCTTCCTGGCCGACCGGATCGGCGCCGGCTCGGGGGGCGCGTCGGTCGGCTTCGTCATGGCCGCCCGCATCGCGCCGGGGTTCTTCTTCGCCGCCGGTGCCGGCGTTCTCATCGACCGCATGGACCGCAAGCAGGTGATGGTCGTCACCACCCTGGCCCGGGCCGTGGTGGTGGCGTCGCTTCCCTTCGTCGACACGATCATCGGCCTCGTCTTCGCGTCGCTCGTGCTCGAGGTCTGCACGCTGTTCTTCTCGCCGGCCAAGGAGGCGTCGGTGCCGAACCTCGTGCCGGCCGACCACCTCACCACGGCCAACTCGTTGTCGATCGCCGCCGCGTACGGCACGTTCCCGCTGGCGGCCATGGTGTTCGCCCTGCTGGCCAAGGTGGCCGTGTGGCTCGGCAGCTTCACGCCCCTCGAGGTGCTGCGGGTCAGCCAGGAGTCGGTGGCGTTCTACGTCGAGGTCGTGTGCTTCGTCGTGGCGGCCCTCATGCTCCTGCGCCTGCCGATCTCCCGGGAGCACCTCGCCCGCCGCGACCCCGACGAGACCGTCGACCTCGGCTCGGTGTTCCGGGAGATCAAGGAGGGGTGGCAGTTCATCTTCCTGAACCCAGTCGTGCGGTCGGTCAACGTCGGCCTCGCCACCGGGCTCATCGGCGGCGGCATGCTCGTGCCCCTCGGGCCCGTGTTCTCCCGCACGGTCCTCGACGCCGGCGCCGCCGGCTTCAGCTCGTTCATCACCGCGCTCGGCCTCGGCGTGTGCATAGGCGTCATCTTCGTCTCCGTCCTGCAGCGGCGGATCCCGAAGGACAAGGTGTTCTCGGGCGCGCTGGTCATCGCCGGCGTGGTGCTCATCGTCGCCGTGTCGCTGAGCGAGCTGCTGCTGGCCGCGTTCTTCATCATGCTGATGGGCATCTGCGCCGGCACCGTGTACGTCCTCGGCTTCACGCTCCTGCACGAGAACGTCCACGACGAGCTGCGGGGCCGCACGTTCAGCGGCCTCTACACCCTCGTCCGCATGTGCGTGCTCCTCGCCTTCGCCGTCGGGCCGCTGCTGTCCGGCGCCCTCGACGGGCTGTCGGCGTCGCTGATCGACAAGCGCCTCGCCTTCGGCGGCGTCGAGCTGGCGGTCCCCGGCGTGCGCCTGACGCTCTGGCTGGCCGGGGCGATCATGATCGCCGCCGGGATCTTCGCCACGCTCTCGCTGCGGGCCCACCGCCTGGTCACGCCCGTCCCCGCCGCCGAGGGCTGACGGTGTTCATCGCCTTCGAGGGGGGGGAGGGCACCGGCAAGAGCACCCAGGCCCGCCTGCTGGCCACTCGGCTGGGTCCGCACTGCGTGCTAACCCACGAGCCCGGCGCCACCGTGATCGGCGCGGCGATCCGCGGCATCGTGCTCGGCACGGGCACCGTCGGCCTCGACCCCCGGGCCGAGGCGCTCCTGATGGCGGCCGACCGGGCCCAGCACGTGGCCGAGGTCGTCGGCCCGGCCCTCGCCGCCGGCCACCCCGTGGTGTCCGACCGCTTCACCGGCTCGTCGCTGGCCTACCAGGGCCACGGCCGCCGCCTCGGCGTGCCGGAGGTGGCGGCGCTCTCGGCCTTCGCCACCGACGGGCTCCGGCCCGACCTGGTGGTGCTGCTCACGGTGCCCCCCGGGGTGCGGGACGAGCGGATGCGCGCCAGGGGCCGAGCGGCGGACCGGCTCGAGGCCGAGGCGGCGGCGTTCCACGCCGCGGTGGAGGCGGGGTTCGTGGCGCTGGCTGCCGCCGACCCCGACCGCTGGGTGGTGCTCGACGGCGCCGCCGGCGTCGACGACGT